>CAYWNI010000135.1:0-3194 GCA_964459525.1 uncultured Lentimicrobiaceae bacterium
CCAGACCCACGTCGAATTGCTGAGTAGTTTCCCAAATAAGGTTTTCATTTCCACTTACCCCATAAGTTACGCCGGCATTGGGAGCGGCATTCATTCCAAAAATGGTGATGACATTGGTGGTTTGTGAGTAGCGTGCATCGTAAGGAATTTTTTCGTTGCCTATCAAACCATAACTTGTTCTAAGCTTTAAAGTCGAAATCAGTGAAATATTTTTAATGAAGTTTTCCTGAGCCATGTTCCAACCCAAAGCAAACGAAGGGAAATTTCCAAACCGCTTTCCTTCAGCAAATTTAGATGAACCATCGCGGCGGAAAGTAGCCGTCACAATATATTTATCGTTATACACATAGTTCATCCTCAACAAATACGACATCATCGAATAGTAGTTGTTGGCATCGACCACATCGTAAATTCCGGTGTAAGTATTTGTAAGGTATGAAGGTGACGAAATATACCAGAAAGATGAACCATCGCGCAGAATATTTTGTGCCGGAATTCCCACGGCTTCGTTGGTATTTTGCTGCATGGTATAACCAGCTACGGCATCCACTACATGTTTTCCAATTGTTTTGTGATAATTTAGTGTATTTTCCCACAGCCAACTGAACGAATCGCCATAACCTTTGTTCAGGTCACTGTAAACATTTTGCTGCTGACTAGCAGTTCCATCAGGGTTGTAAACCGTGTAGGCGGGTGTAAAACTAACCGATTTATCGTATGAGCCATCAATTCCGAAACTTGATTTAAAGGTAAACGACTTCAAAAAGTTAAGTTCGGCATAGATATTACCTACGGCACGCACACCCTTATTTTTGTTGTTAGCATAAGCAAGGGTAGCCAATGGGTTTCCCACATTATATACCACACCATACGATCCATCGGCATAATAGGGATCCAGCAATGGCTGAGCTCGGTAAGCTGCATAGGTAACATCCGGTGCAAACTCCTGCTCATAGGGCGAAACGGTAATGTTGTTACCAATTTTCAGGTGGTCGCTAAGGGTATAAATATTATTTAATTTAAAGGATATGCGCTGATAACCTGATTTGTCAATAATTCCTTGTTGATTGTAATAACCCACACCTATATAATACTGCATAGATTTTGTTGCTCCGGAAGCAAAAAACTCATGATTTTGCACAGGTGCATCGTGGTAAATTAAATCCTGCCAGTCGGTATTGGGAACAGCATCAACATTGTTGTAACTACCTAATTTTATAGCGTTTGAAACAATCGCAAATTCTTTTCCGGTGAGCAAGTCGATTTTTTTAGACAATTTCTGTACTCCAAATTCACCAGAATAACCATAGGTAGTTTTCTCTTGGCCTACCTTACCTTGTTTTGTGGTTATCATCACTACACCATTAGCGCCACGCGAACCATAAATGGCAGTGGAAGAAGCATCTTTTAAAATGGTCATGGTGGCAATGTCGGCACTGTTCAAAAATGATATGTCGTTTAATATCACTCCATCCACTACATAAATAGGTGCAGAATTATTAAAGGTGCCGACCCCGCGTATTCTCACAATAGGTGTAGAACCAGGTTGGCCGGTGGAATTGGTTATCTGTACACCGGCTGCTTTACCCTGAGCAGCCAAAATTGGGTTTGAGGTGGTAATTTTAGATAAATCCTTAGAGCTAATTGAACTTACCGAACCTGAGAGGTCTGTTTTGTTAACCGTGCCATACCCAATTACCACCACTTCGTTGAGGTTGGTGGCAGCGGGTTCAAGCTCGACATCAAAAACTGACTTATTATCGATTGCAATCTCTTGATTGCGGTAACCTGTATAGGAAAACACAAGAGCTGAATCGCCCACCCGAATATCCAGCATAAAATTACCATCAAAATCAGTTGTTGTTCCGCGGCTGGTTCCTTTAATAAGAACAGACGCTCCAGGCAGGGTTTCATGAGTGTCGGAGGTAGATACTTTGCCTGTAATGCTTCGTTCTGGTTTTTGGGCAAAAACACTGAATGCGGTCATCATAAAAATGAAAACCGTTAAATGCAGACCGAGATAAGATTTCGAAAATAAAGTTAAACCATGCAGCATAATTTAATATTTTAAATATTAGCGGGTGTAAAAATCCTCACTTTTCAATACAAAGAAAGCAAACAATAATTGCAAATGAAAAATAATACATACTACACGGTTACGTCAGGCCAATTGAGTACTAAATATTATACCCTACAGGACTACATCACCTCCGAATTAACAGTTTATATCTTGTTCAATACGTGTATTTTAAAAAATAGAAAAAGTAAAATATTATATCCAATCGTTTACAAATATCAAACGATTTAGAGCAGTATAAAAATAACGCTTAAAAGGTTGTTTTTTTGTTCATCAGGTTTGTGAATTTGATTCCTTAGTACGTTTTCTTATAAAAAAACATTCTCCTAAAGGTGTTCATTTGGTTAGAATTGCATGATAAACTCTACCAGATTTTGATTGGCTGCAATACCCAAGCGTTTTCGAAGCCTGTATCGTCTGATCTCGACACCTCTGTTGGTAATATTGAGTAGGGGGGCAATTTCTTTTGAGCTCAAATTAAGTTTCAGGTAAGCACATAATTTCAGGTCGCTTTGCGTAAGATCGGGATGAACCTGTTTTAAGCGTTTGAAGAAATTATGGTGCGCCTGATCAAATAAGGCTTCGAACATCTGCCAATCGTGATCGCTTGAAATATTTTTGTTGATAAGACCTGTGATTTTCTCAAAATACCGACCCGGGTATTTTGATGCTAGCGTATTTTTTTGCTTTTCGAGCTCTTTTTTTATCTCGATTAGAAGTTCATTTTTTCGTATGATAGACATAGTTGCATCGGCCAGCTGGATACTTTTATGCGAGACCTCCGTTTGCAGGTTTTTGTTTTGCAATGAGATAATTTCCTGAAGCGCTTGCTGGCGTTCTCTCTCACGTTTGGAATCAGCCTCTATCTGGTGGCGTCGGTGTTGTTTGCTAATCCTTCGTCTAAAGAAATATTGACTGATTACAAGCACCAAGATAATTGCCAATGCATATAGCACATAAGCCAGCGGGGAAGCATACCATATTGGAAGCACCGTAAAACTAAATTCTACCGGAGGGTTTAAAAGACCGTTTGGATTAAAAGTGCGCAATAAAAATGAGTAGTGACCTTTAGGCAGCCGGGTATATTCTATTTCTTTACTGTCCTGCCATGGACTCC
>CAYWNI010000135.1:3204-8146 GCA_964459525.1 uncultured Lentimicrobiaceae bacterium
TTCTATGCCTTCGAGTTTGTATTGAAACAATTGATTTGCGCATGGATTCGCGCTTGTAGTGTACGAAAAATAAATATTGTTCCAAGCATGTGGCAAACGGATGTCACCACTTTCGCTGTTCAGTAAAATCTTTTCGTTGGTTGCATTCCAAGCATAAACCTCTTTTAACATCACTTGCAAAGAAGTTTCTGGTTCAGCGTTTAGCTCCTGATGATTTACGAGAGCAAATCCATTTTCAAGACAAATCAGGCTTTGGTCTGAGGATAAGGGCAACACGTTTTCATACCTATCAACAAGGTTGATGTGGTAGAGCGGCAATATCATCTGATACACCAATTGTGCATGATAATTATTGATATCAAAAAGAGCCAGCTCGTTTTTCATGATAAACCAGTATTTGCCTGCACCCACAGGCACGATAACCTCAGCAGACTGAAACCTTCCGAGGCTCTGGTTTAACCCGGTAAAAGGAGTGAGTTTGTTTTCAAGATCATTCCAGGTATAAAGACGTTCACCGGTTGCAAACACCACGCGTTGATGAATTTTAAAAACATGAATATTATAATCGCTGGGGAGGCCATCTTGTTGTGAAAAGTATCTCAAAGAACTTATGCTGTCGAGGCTGGAATTCAGATTAATTCGATATAACCCTTTTACATTGTGACCTATCCAGATGTTGCCCATGTGATCGACTTCGATAAATCTTGAAGGCTCAATAAAACCAACTATCTCGTTTTTATACCTCCATCCATTGTTAGTTTTTTGATATATTACAAGAGAGGTGTAAGTGCTTTGAATTAGGTATTGTTCTCCATTAACAATGAATTTTTGAAGGGAATAACCTCCGCTGATATCAGAAATTTTCTCTAACCGATTATTATTAAGGATAAAAGTGCCATTGGTGTGGCCGACAAACAGTGCGCTGTCAATGTTTTTAATTTGCCAAACCTGCCCTTGCGACTCGTTTAAAAATTGATCAAAAAGAAAGCCATCTTCTGAAGATTGATACACATAAATTCCTCGGTTTGTGCCAACATACAGCTTATCATCGTAGGCAGCGGCGGTATATACAGCACCGAGCTCCTCCCCTTTTCCGAGGTATATATCAATGGGACTATTGAATGAGACCTGGTCTATTCCTGAATCGAGACCCAACCACAGGTTTCCAAAATTGTCGTTACACATGGCCAATACGGTATTGTTTTGCAGCCCATTTTCATTGTTCAGGTGTTTCACTACCTTGCCGTCTTCATCCAAGATATACAGGCCATTCACTATTGTGCCAAAGGCAAATTGCTTGCCCAGTATGGCTGCATTATTTATCTGATATTCCTTGAACAATGCATTGGCCTTAACTTTCCATGGTTGCAGGCTTGTGCCATCGTATAAAAACAATCCGCTCGATGTAGTCCCTATCAACAATTGGTTTTCCAAAAAAGGCAACACTATTTTCACCTCTGATCCTTTCAATATTCCTTGGGTGTCGATCAACGTAAATTCATTGTTAATCAGCTCATAAAAATTTCCATCAACCATCTGAATGTATAATCGATCTCTGGCCTTAATCAAAAAAACCAGATTGTCCGGGATTGGTATATTCTCAACTGAGCCGTCTTGGTACACAAAAAGTGAGGAAAAACTCTGGAAATAGATTTGATCTCCTAGCTGAACAATCTTCCAAATTTCTTCATTGTGAAAATCATAATCGTGAAGCAATCCTTTGAGCGAATGATAAGTCATTATTTCATCAGCACTTTTTTGCCAATAACCAAACTCCTCATACGAACCCACATAAATTCGGCCATCTTGTCCCACCGATACCGAACGTATAATATTTTGCACCGGACTTCGGTACAACTTCCATTTTACACCATTGTAAACGAGCAATCCCTCGTTATTGCCTACATATACAAAACCCTGATCGTCAACATCTACCGACCAGTTTTGACTTCCTGCATGATAATCTGTTTTGGTAAACTGATTCACCATAAACGAAGCTGACTGACTTATAAGTACGTATGGCTGAATGAGCATCAAGAATATCCAGACAGCATAAATTGTCAGCCAGACATTATGTTTCAACAAGTTTCCGGTGCTCATTGGATTCATCAAATATAAATTTTGATGTAAAATTAATCTTTTTTACTACTCTTGGGTTTATAGGCAGTTCAGGTTTTTTTATGTTGCGGTTATAGAAAGCAAAAAAGGCCACCCTTTTGTAGGGTAGCCTTTTATTATTAGAGGTGATGAAAAATCAGCTGACTATTTTTTGTCGGCTTTTTCTTCATTTTCAAGGTCAGATTTCAGGTTGGCCAACACGTCTAAGTCGCCGAAAGTAGTTTTTTCCAGTTTTTCGTTTACTTTTTTCATGCCGCGTTGTGTTTTCTGATCTTCAGATTTGGCTGCCTCAGCATTTTTAACTTTGGTAGCTCTCTGGTCTTCTTCAAACATGCGTGAATGTGAAAGAATGATTTTCTTGTTTTCTTTCGAGAACTCGATCACCACGAAATCAATGGTTTCGTCGGCTTTAACGTTCGATCCATCTTCTTTTTTCAAATGACGTGAAGGCACAAATCCTTCAACTCCATAAGGCAACGAAACCACAGCACCCTTATCGTGGATGGCTGTTACTGTTCCCTGGTGGGTTGAGTTCAGTGTAAATACATCTTCAAAAACATCCCATGGATTTTCTTCCAACTGTTTGTGTCCGAGGCTTAAACGACGGTTTTCTTCGTCTACGTCCAGCACAACTACTTCAATTTCCTCGCCAATCTTGGTAAACTCGGCAGGATGTTTTATTTTCTTCGACCAGCTTAGGTCGCTGATGTGAATCAATCCGTCGACACCTTCTTCAATTTCAACAAAAATACCGAAGTTGGTAAAGTTGCGTACCGAAGCTTTGTGTTTGGAGTTTACAGGATATTTTTCGCGAATGCTGCTCCATGGATCGGGCATCAGTTGTTTCATGCCAAGCGACATTCTTCTTTCTTCACGATCGAGGGTTAGAATAACAGCATCAACTTCGTCACCAACTTTAAGGAAATCCTGTGCGGTGCGCAGGTGCTGCGACCACGACATATCGCTTACGTGGATAAGTCCATCTACACCAGCATTTATTTCAACAAATGCGCCATAGTCGGCCAATACCACCACGGTACCTTTAACTTTATCGCCAATTTTAAGATCCTGATCAAGCGAATCCCATGGATGTGGGGTTAATTGTTTCAGACCAAGGGCAATACGTTTTTTGTTTTCATCGAAGTCAAGGATAACCACTTTGAGTTTCTGGTCGAGTTCCACCACTTCTTCAGGATGCTTGATGCGTCCCCATGAAAGGTCGGTAATGTGCACCAGTCCGTCAACGCCACCCAGGTCGATAAATACGCCATAAGAGGTGATGTTTTTAACAGTACCTTCAAGAACCTGTCCTTTTTCAAGTTTAGCGATAATTTCAGTACGTTGCTGTTCCAGCTCGTCTTCGATAAGGGCTTTGTGCGATACCACCACGTTTTTGTAGTCGTGATTAATTTTCACAACCTTGAATTCCATTGTTTTATCTACGAAAACATCGTAGTCGCGGATGGGTTTAACATCAATTTGCGATCCGGGAAGGAAAGCTTCGATGCCAAATACATCTACAATCAAACCACCTTTGGTACGGCATTTTACATAACCGTTGATGATTTCGTCGTTGTCATGAGCGGTGTTGATGCGGTCCCATGATTTCAGGGTACGTGCTTTTTTATGTGAAAGGATCATCTGACCGGCTGCGTCTTCCTGATTTTCAACATAAATATCTACTTTGTCGCCTACTTTCAGTTTAGGGTTGTACCTAAACTCGTTGAAAGGAACTACACCATCAGATTTGTAACCAATGTTGATAACCACCTCACGTGATCCGATGCCAACAACAGTACCTTCAATTACTTCGTGTTCAGTAATCGAGTTTAAGGTGTTTGCATACAAATCTTCGAGTTTGGCACGTTCGCCAGAGCTGTAATTATCCTGTTTTTTGCCAATGCTGTCCCAGTCAAATTCACCTGGAATCTGTACGGGTCTTTTGGGATGCTCAGTAACTTCAGCGGCTGGTTCTTCAACGGGCTCGGCTTGTTTTGTTTCTTCCACTTCCGCTACAACTTCTTCAACTTCGGCTTCAACTACAGGCTCAGCAACGGGTGCTTCGGTTTCTGCGGTTACTACCTCAGGGGCTTTGGATTCTTCGGGTGTGGTGTTGGGAGTTTCCCCTTCGGGGGAATCAGAGAGGGTTTTTTCTTCTGCTGACATTTGATAATACTTGCGTTTCTGAGTCAACTATCCGGTAAACGTGACCACGAAACAGGTTTAACAAAGAGTGAAGCGTTTTTAAGAAATTGAAAAAAGCATTTTTATCTAATCTCCGGATACCTTAAAAACGGGGCGCAAAATTACAATAATTATTTGATAATAAAAAGTTTACCTCACACGATTTTTAACCTGTCATTTTATTTTATCTTTGCCGCCATGAAATTCAGGTCGCAATTGGCTGATTTGAATTCGGTTTTAATTTTTAAACAACTTATTATCATGGCCTTAAACTGCGGAATTATCGGATTGACCAACACCGGAAAAACCACTATTTTTAATTGTATCTCCGACACCAAAGCTGAGAGCTCGAGCTATGCGTTTAGCGCAACCAAAAGCAATATCGGCATGGTAGACGTGATCGACCCGCGGCTTTTTGCCATTGACGCACTGATAAAATCAGAAAAGGTAGTTCCGGCAACTGTTGAGATTGTTGATGTTCCCGGACTTGCCAAAGGCTCCAGTCAGGGCGAAGGTGTGGGTAATAAATTTTTAGCCGACATTCAACAAACCCATGCTTTGATTCATGTGCTCCGCTGTTTCGACGACGACAGCCTGCCTCATATTGAAGGTTCTGTAGACCCGGTTCGCGACATGGACA
>CAYWNI010000136.1:0-5474 GCA_964459525.1 uncultured Lentimicrobiaceae bacterium
TTGGAAGCACCCCACAATACGCCCAAGGCAACTCCCGCGAAATAATCCGCGAAAACAACACCGTTACCACCAGCACAATGGATGATGAAACCAAAGCCCTGTTGGCCGATATACGCAACAAGTTGGCCGAGCCTTCACAGGCCATACTGGTAGCCGACGAAAACTACATCCGTACACACAAAAAAAAGGTAACCGAGTACGACACTTTTAAAAGCCGTGTAAGCGGATAACTGTCCTTTTGCAAATAAGTTAAACCATATATTTTTGAAACCATGAAGAAAATAGCCGCTTTTATTTGGAAATACTGGCCTGTAGGCATCGGACTTATCATTGCCGCCGGTATTATTTACGCCTTAATTTCTGCCTTATGACAACAACCATCACCCTTTTATTCATCGCCGGCATTGCCAACGCCATGATGGACACCTTAAAAAGCCAATGGGCTGTTAGCCGTTGGTTGGATTTACCCACCTCGCATTGGTGGTACCAGTGGGCTGGTCCCGAAGCTTGGCGCAACAAATGGAAAAACGGAGTGCCCGCCCTGGGCGAACGGTTTTGGCTTTCATCAACAGCGTTGGTTTTTTTAACCGATGGTTGGCACTTTTTTCAAATGATTTGGGGAACGTGTTTCGTGTTGGCAATCGTGTTTTATCAACCCATTGCCGTTTGGTGGGGAATTGATTTGCCCGTTTGGTTGTTCGATTTTGTCATTCTAAAAACCATTTACCTCATTAGTTTCAATATTTTTTATGATAAGATTTTTAGATAGTCAAGCAATTATGAAAGACTTCCTCTACTTTATCGGTAAAGTACTTTTGGCCTGCATGGCCTACTTTGCCGAAGCCAAAAACCTGTTCCATGCGGTTTTATTTTTTATTGTCCTCGATTGGATTACTGGTGTTTATGCCAGTTACAAGCTGCGAAACAAGCGACTGGTTTTAATGAACGGTAAAATGGTGCAAACACCGTGGTTTACTGCTTTTAAACTTCAAAAAACAATACACAAATTTGTTTTTTATATGATGGCCATTGCGGCTGCTTATGTTTTTCGCATGGAATTTATGGAAGGGATGGCCCTTGGCAAAATAGTAGCCGGATATATAGCCCTTACTGAGCTTCGTTCCATTTTTGAAAACATTGGTAAAATTATGGGAGTAAGCATTTTTAACGAAATATGGCTGATAATTAAAGATAAATTCTTTGGTTTTTACCAAGTAAAAGATCCAAAAAACGAACCACCAACAACCAAACCATGAGTTTAAGCCGCAAACAGTCTGTTTTTACACAAAACATTGCATTATTGATACTCCGAGCCTACGGCATGGGTATCAATCTCACCTTTGGCGAAGCTTTCCGCACCGAGTACCAACAATCCGAATATGTTCGCACAGGCAAAAGCCACACCATGAACAGCAACCACCTAAAACGGTTGGCCGTTGATTTTAATTTCTTCATCCACGACCAGCTTGTTTACCACCATCCCGATATTACCGAACTTGGAAAATACTGGGAAAGCCTCGATCCGCTCAACCGATGGGGCGGCAACTTCAAAGGTTTTTACGATGCACCACACTTTGAAATGAACGTTTAGCCAACAGCCCTATGAAGCCCGATTTTTCATTTTTCATTTTTCATTTTTAATTCTATGAAAGCCGCCCCTTGGATAATAATCGTGTTACTACTCGCCGTCATAATACTAATGCGCGAATGCACTCCCGTGCCCAATTGCCCTGAGTGCCCCGAAGTTGATACGGTTACCATCGTTGTTCACGATTCAATTCCATATCCGGTAACGGAATACGTGCCTAAAATCATCTACAAAAACCATTTTACCGAAGTCGGGAAATTGGTCGATACCAACGCCATCATAGCCGAATTTATAACCCGCAATTATTATATCGATACATTGGTAAACGACACCAATGCCTTGGTAATAGTAGAAGATACAGTAAGCCAAAACCGCATTATATGGCGTAAAAAGCAAGTGAGCATCTTCCCGCCAACGGTTTACAAAACCACCATCGTAACCAAACAAGCCGACCCCAGGCGCAAGCTATTTGTGGGTATTGGCGTTGGACGTTCGGCACAAAGTTTCGGGCTGGCTCCTTCGCTGCTTTACATAAGCAAGCGCGAAACCGCTTATTCTTTGTCCTTTGATGTGGTTAATAATGACGCTTATTTTACCCTGTATTTCAAATTAAACTTTAACCGCGAGTAAATGGATTCAATCCAAATAATTAAATCACCGCCTACTGTAGCCCTTTTGGGCGAAGGTATTACCTATCAGTTGCAGCGCAATTATGAAAGTGTTACGGGTAAAGCTCAATTAATTATTACTTTACAAAGCGAATCGCAAGCTTATTATCCAGATAAATATTTAGAAATTGAACTGCCAACTGGTATTTTGAGGTTTTATTTTGTTGACACTCCCGACCAAAGTGGATTACAACTATCGGGACCTGAACTCGACCCCGATATGTCGGTTTATTCGCCGCAGGTAGCCGCCGAGCTCAACCAAAATTATTACATCAATAAAAACTACATTGTTACAGTCGATGCCAGTTACCGCATTGTTATTACAGCCCGCGTAATTGGCTCAGCTTACGATTTAAGTTTTGTTTCTACCAATATATCAGGTCTTACCCAATACAGCAATACAGCAGGCATCGACGACAGTACCGATGCCGATTACAAAATATATGCAGGTATTTGCCTGTACAACCCCGATCCGGCCATTCCTACGCCCCTGGGCGAAGAGCTTATTCCGGTAAGCGATCAAGAAATTGCGTATTGCAATTTAGCTGCCTACCTGGCCGATCAGTTGCAAAGCAGCTTCCATTATCCATTTAACGGTACATTGGTCTACGAAGTACCCAACGCCGTAGCACGCTATTTTATTCGCTATGCTGAGTACATAGCCGGTTCGTCGCAAAAGGTGTACAACGATGCCGAAACACCGCACTATGTAGTTGCAGGTGGATTGCGGAAGCTGGATAGCGATTTCTTGAGTGAAGATGGTACCTGTTATTTTAATTATAACGACAATCATAAACGGTTTTTAACGTGGGCTCCACAAGCTAAAACAACCTTTCCATCGACTCCAGAAAGGTTGAATTTTATGTTGTATTCGCCAGATTCGCGACTTTATGTAACTAAATATTACGATACTGGGGCTACATCTCCCGAACTATTGTACACATTTACCCAAGATTTATATACTATTGTTGAAATTGCGTGTGGTTTATCTGACATTTTCGCAGGCGAAAACATTGATGATTTAATTTACTACGAAATTGTTATAAAAAATTCCAAAACTCAAACACTTAGCGAAACTCGTACTTTTATTGTCGATCATTCCTCCTACTTAAACACCCGTACACTGGTGTTTAAAAATGGTTTCGGTATGTTCGATATGGTACATTGTACAGGCGTACTTAAAGTTTCGGATAAGGTTAGTCGTGATGAAGTATCTGCTTTATCAAATTCAGCATTCAGGCGAAGGGTTGTTTTAGCCGAAAATATCCAACAATATGAAATTAATACGGGTTGGTTACCAGACCGAACTTATAGGCAATGGCTCGAAGATTTACTACTGAGTACTGAGGTGTACTTAATTTTAGGTGATTTTTTATTGCCATTAACCAATACTACTGCCAAAATAGTGAACTACGAAGACCGCGAACACAATTATAGTATGCAGTTGAGTTTTGAGCCTGATTTTAATAACGAAAATTATAGTGCGATTGTTGGCGAAGGGGTTAGCTTTTTAGTTGACGAAAATTATGTGATTTATACCGACGAAAATGGCACTCGATTAATTGAATAACTGTCCTTTTAAAAATTAGTGTAACATTATATTTTTGACTTAAATTTTACTGATATGCCAAAATTACATTCAAAAGCCGGACAAACGGCACATCTCGAAGCCGACTATTTATTTTTAATAGCAGCTTCTGATACTGTTGATATTGCGCAGGTGGGCTCGCTTGTGCATTGTAACCAAACAGGCAACTACAACTTATTACTCAGCGGAAACGATACTCCAACCGTATTATTTTTAGTTGGTGGTGTTTCGTACCCCTTTCGCATCAGGCGGCTTTTTGTTACCGATACTGATTTCATTACCGGATTGGTCGGCTTGTCTTCTGTTCACGTAATAGACGACGTACTATAATGTTAGTTTTAATTAACATCATAGGATCGATTAAAGCTGTAGTGGCTACCGTTTTAAGCAATTATTATACCGATCAAAATAATATTATTTACACCAACGAAAATAACGAACCTTATATATTATGAAAAAATTAGCCGAAGAAGATATTGTTGCAACGCTGTCCGGATCTGACAATGTTTTTATTGAACGTGATGGGGCAGTTAGAAGAATTCCGAAAAGCCAATTTATAAGCTACGACGACGAATGGTACGGTGTCGAATGGTCTACAGCCGTTACATCACCAGCATGCACACGCATAGGGTTAGCATCGTTGCACCAATCCCTCCCAATCCACAACGGAATGTACGCTTGTGTACTTAACGATGCAGGTACCGAAAACTATAAGCTAAACCCTACCAATTGGGCTTTAAAGCTGACAGGTGGAGCAAGTGACTTAACCGGGGCTGATGGACAGGTAATGATTTACATTCCGGCACACTACTTTAAGGCAGAAGTTGAAGGCGTTACCCGAAGGCTTAAATTAAGCCAGTACGCACTTGCCGGATTTACACTTGTGCCAGCTCAATATGTTTCAGCTTACGAAGCCGCATTGAATAGAAGCACAAGCAAACTGGCTTCTGTAAAAAATGCAACTGCTACTTACCGTGGTGGCGACAATAATGCCACCAACGATGCCACCGATGCCACCCTGTTGGGGATGCCAGCAACATCTATCTCCAGAACCAATTTCAGGACTTATGCAAGGGCTAGGGGAACAGGTTGGGAAATGTACAACTACCCAGTTCATAACATACTTACCTACCTGTTTGTAGTTGAATTTGCAACACGAAACAGTCAGAAGGCTGTTAATGCTGCTCTGGATGGTTCAGGTTATAAACAAGGTGGATTGGGTGATGGGGTTACAAATATAAACTCCTCGTTATGGAGTACGTGGAAAGCATACAATCCATTTATTGCGTGCGGAACATCTAATAGTTTGGCGAGTGGTACAGGGCAGGTAGCCTACGATATGCCAGCCGGGTATGGCGCAACTCTAACAACCTATGTAAACCGATACCGTGGAATTGAACTTCCTTTCGGACATATCTGGAAAAATGCAGACGGTGTAAATGTTCGTATTGGAGCTGATAGCGATGCCGACCCAACAAGTAAGGTGTATGTAAGCGAAAGTCCTGCCGACTGGAATGACGCTAATTATACTAACTATGTACTTAAAGGGCAAATACCAAGAGCTAATGCATATATTACAGAAATGATTTCAGGTGAATGTGTACCAGTTGCCACCGGAGGAGGATCAACA
>CAYWNI010000136.1:5574-8128 GCA_964459525.1 uncultured Lentimicrobiaceae bacterium
TCTCACATGAAAAAAGCACAATACGATCACAATCCGCCTAAACTCGAAGCAGTAGGCAACGGAAGCCATCTCTATAGATGGAATATTGAAGAAGTAACCACCGAAGAAGGTAGTATTTGGGAGTGTTATGAAGTTGTTGTTTGGAATGAACCTACCTCCGATAAATTGAAGGAGGCTGTAATTAATGCAATGTGGGGAAAGGATTTGGAGCTAAAGCTACTGAACGACTACAATGCTGCAAACGAGGGTTTAATGCCCGTAACATTTAAGCAGCCCTATCTGGATTACATCAGCGACCGTAATGCTTTAAAAACCGAAATAGATGATTTTTTTGCAGCATGAAAAAATTTGGTGATTTTAATATAGGGCTCAAAAGCACACAAGTAAAAGAAGCCGACTTCCCGTTTATGGCCAAAATAGTCCAAGTAGGCGAACATTTTGAATTTGAATAGACCGTTATGCTCCAACTTCTAGCCAATAAAACCCCGCTTGCCTTAGAAAACGCAAGTTTCAACCTTACCCTTCGCTCACCACTGGCAGGCGAAGAAGCTGGGAGTTTTGTATTTTCGGTTACCGTGCCTTACGAGCCAAACGCCAGAACTTTTGGGTTTCCGTTTAAAATGAATCGCCTACAGGTGCAAACTGCCAGCGCTTCGGGTGTAATTATGTTTTCAGGCACCAGAGTACAACAAGGAACCTGGAATGCCCGTAGCAGCATGGCCAAAACCATCGAGCTCGAAATGGTGATAGGAGGAAGTCATTTTAATACGTTGGTTGATGGGGTGATGTTGCCGGAGTTGTTTGATATTAACCACGATTTAGGCGATTATTTAATTTCGCACGCCAACGCCCTCGTTAGTTTATCGTGGCCCGAAATCGAATATCAGTTCCCAAGCATCCTTAATAAATCGTTTTACGGCGAAGAAGTTAATCCTGACTTTTCAGGCATCATTAATTACTACAACGACGATTCGTTTGATGATAAAACATTAAACTACACCGCATTAGTGCCGCAACTATTTCTGTTGTACATTATAAAACACCTGTTTATTTCGCAAAATTACACGGTGTCAGGTCCCGTGCTTGACGATACTTATTTACAAAAAGCATTGCTGTATAATAACTTTGCAATTGATAGAGTTGTTCCAGTTCATTTTCATGCTGCTGCGAATATGGATGTCAATTATACGCCATTTACCGTATTGTGGGACACCAACATTGTCGATCCGCAAGATTTATACAACGAACTAACAGGAAAATACAAAGTAGCTACACAAGGCACTTACCAGGTAGATGTTTTTATGAATGGCCGGGCAGATAATTCAGGCCCAATATTAAAACAGGCCGTAATTACTTTAAAATATGGTACTACAATTGTTGCCACACATTTAGTAGATATTCATTCAACTCCATACCCACATTGGATTTATTTAAATGTAACCTTTCAGCATACTGTTGAAATTGCTGATATTAACGATTACTTTAGTGTTCAATTTGCTTATCTGGACGATAAACTAGATCCTTTTCAATCGTGGACAGAACATGGCAGCATTGATATTATTAATAAAACACATCCGTTAAAGAATATATTCGGACAATATATTAATTACAAAAACCATGTCCCTAACATGGATATTAAGGAGTTTTTAACTGCCTTTTATACTGCTTTTCAAATAATGCCTTTTTTCAACCACGAACTTAAAACTGTTGAATTATACTTTTTACAAGATTTACTTGGTAAACACGAAAGTGTAACCCTTACAAATGGCTTAATTGAAGATACACTAAAGGTGTACCCGAATACCTATAATGGTTTAACCATTAAATTCGACTTTCAAGGCCCCGACGATTTGCTAAAGGATAACTTTATCACCCCGGAAATTATTAAATACGAAATTGATAATCGGTTGGATTTAAGTACTTACATTCCTGCTTTAGGCGATATATACTACGTGCACTCGCTTAACTGTTACATCGAATATCAATTTATTGAAGGAGAAACAGAAGAGGAGGATGGATGGTACGAATGGGTAACCATTGGCGATAAACATGTGGCTCAGATTATTGATGCCGGAGAGGAAACGATTACAACTTCATTGGCTCCCATGTTAATGCGATTCAACTCCTTAAATTTAGTTTGGCGGAACTTACCAAGCATAGAAGCTGCCGGAACAAGCGAAGCTTTCGGCATTAAAAATGATTTTCCATTGCGGATTATGTTTTATACTGGTTTGCAAAATAAGATGACAAGCTTTATTGAAGACGTGAATCCATATCCATATGCAACAACAACGCGTTACAATAGCAATGCAAACGAAATCCTTCCAGTAAACTACCGTTTTGACGAACTAATAACACGTTATTTATTGCCTGTAATTGCCTGGTGGAAACGCCGAATGAAAGTTGAATTTACGCACCTGGTAACGCCTTCATTCATTCAGCAACTCGACATGAAAAAGCCGCTTTTCTTCGAGAACTCAATTTTAAGGGTTACCGAAATTGTGGTTAAAATTAAAAACAAGCTTTTTGGCCCAGGAGATTTTGAGGGTTGGAC
>CAYWNI010000137.1:0-8112 GCA_964459525.1 uncultured Lentimicrobiaceae bacterium
TAGTGCGAAAATGCTTGAGGAGAGTTGTCTCGGCAAATTCCGTCTTAAAGACCCAGTCGTCAAAAAAGGCCAAAAAATAATTGTCGCCAAAATATTGCTGAAAAAGGCTTCTGTGTTGACGCTGTATCACCACCTCACTTGGGCTAAAACTTTGCAGCAGTTTGTCGATGTATTCTATACTCCCTTCTGCCAAAAAAAACTCTCCAGTGCTAATATCTACAAAGCTTATCCCTGCTTTATCGTTGGCCAAGTGTAAGGCAGCCAGAAAATTGTTCTCTTTTTGATCGAGTACATTGTCATTCATTGTAACACCAGGAGTTACCAGCTCTGTAACACCTCTTTTCACAATTTTCTTAGTAAGCTTTGGGTCTTCCAACTGATCGCAGATGGCCACACGGTGTCCGGCGCGAACCAATTTTGGCAGGTAGGTGTCAAGAGAATGGTGTGGAAATCCGGCCAACTCTACATACGAGGCCGAACCGTTACGACGTTGTGTTAGGACAATACCCAAAACGGCAGAAGCCCTAATGGCATCTTCGCCAAAAGTCTCGTAAAAATCGCCCACCCTAAACAGCAACAAAGCATCAGGATACTTGCTCTTGATCTGATTATACTGCTTCATCAGGGGTGTTTCAGCGTATTTGCTTTCTTTACTCAAGTTCAATTTTTTACACAAAGATAAACATTGCCTAACAGGTCAAAGATAAAGTGGCGTATTTTTGCATCAATTTTGAAAAAATGAGGAAACTAAAAAATGAAGAACTCAACCGGGTTTCGGTTGAGGAATTTAAAAAAACCGATAAGCTACCGCTGACTATCGTGCTTGATAACATACGCAGTTTAAACAACATAGGTTCAATATTTCGTACTGCTGATGCTTTTGCCATCGAACAGGTGATTTTGAGTGGAATTACCGCACAGCCACCACATCGCGAAATTCATAAAACTGCGCTGGGAGCAACTGAATCGGTATCGTGGAAGCATTATGAAACAACGTCAGCAGCCGTTTCCAATTTGAAGAAAGATGGGTATCAAATTCTGTCGATTGAACAGGCAGATAATTCCATCATGCTCAATGAGTTCATACCTGAAAGGAATACCAAATACGCACTTGTTTTTGGCAATGAGGTGCATGGTGTTGAGGAAGAAATTATACCCCTATCGGATGCTTGTATCGAGATACCACAATGGGGCACAAAGCACTCCTTAAATGTAAGCATAAGTGTTGGGATTGTATTGTGGGATATGTTGCTAAAGTTGAAATAGTTAAGAATTTTTGTAACAAAAAATATTTTTAGCCGTAAAATTGCAATAAACGAATGATCATAAATAAAATTTACTATTTTTGCGTGATTAACCGTTCTTTAATAATTAATCACTTGAATTATCATCCTTTTGGATAAAATAATTTTATATTTGTAAATAATAATTTCTACAATAAACATTACTACCATGAAAAAAGCGTATTCTTTATTTACCAAAGCCCTAATTTTTAGCATGTTGGCGGCTTTACCTCTTACATTTTTCGGACAAGATTCTGGAGATGTACCAGCTGAGAAAAAGGCCAAAAAGAGTTCCTCTTTCTCGCCATTCTGGTTTGTCGAAGCTGAAATTGGACCCACATGGTCGCATGCCGACTTAAGCCGTTACGATTTTGCACCTGATTTTGGACACACCAACATCAATGGAGCCTTAGGGTTTGGACGTCAGCTTTCACCAGTTTTTGGTGTTTATGTTGACCTTGAAAGAGGATTTTTTGAAGGAGAGAAGAAGAGTGTAGCTACCCAAAGCGTGCCCAATGCACAATGGGGTCGCGATATGCATTTCAATAACGATTATTATGGTGGAAATCTAAACGTTGGTATCAACCTGAGTAACCTGATTTCTGGTTACAACGACCGCTTGGTTGATTTCGGCATCCACGCTGGTGTGGGACAAGTGCAGTGGAAAGCCAAAACCTACGATTTGGCCACCGATGCTCAATTAGCCAGTAATGGTTATAAAGGTGATGGTGGAAACCACAACGGAGGTATTAACGACCGCAAAGTTGCCATGAACGTTCCTTTGGGAGTTAACGTTAATTTTAACGTAAGTGAAAAATGGGATATATACGGTGATTACAGTTACACTTGGATGGATACTGACTTAGCTGACGGTGTTGTTCATGGTGAAATGCAGGTATTCAACGATGTTTATTCACACTTTAATATAGGTGCTCGCTATAAATTTGGTGGAAACAGTACCAAAAAAATGGCTTCCAATTTTGAAAAGGTAGAGCTCAAAGCTAATCCAGATCCACTTGAAGCCAAAAACGACAGCATTGAAGTAACCATTAAAGGTGTATTCCCTCCAAAATATTTTGGAAAGAAAGCAGTAATGTGTTTTGCACCAGTTCTTACCTACGAAGGTGGCCAAACAACTTTCCCTCCAATGATGTTTAAAGGTGAAGATGTAGCTGGTGATGGAACCCTCGTTAACTACAGCAACGGCGGTGCATTTACCTACACAGGCAAAATACCTTACGATCCAGCAATGAATGTTGCTGATCTGGAAGTTGATCCTGTAATCTACACCTACACCGGTGAAAGCTACGAGTCATGCGAAGCCGCACAAAACGCAAAAGGTGCTGTTGTTGCTCCAGCAAGAAAAATTGGTGATGGTACAATCCACACTTCCACCTGGTACAGAAACAGTGAAATTCTCGCATGGGCACCTCACGCTTATGAAAAAGAAACCATTAGCACCCAAAAATCTAATATTTTCTTCCAGGTTAATTTGGCACAGCTAAACATGAAGTTGCCCCTCAACAAAAATGATGAGAATTACAATATGCTCAACAACAACACAACTGATGTTGACAAAGGTTGGGAGCTAAAAGATGTTACCATCAATGGTTGGGCTTCTCCTGAAGGTGAAGAAACATTCAATGAAGGCTTATCGCAAAAACGTGCCGATGCTGCCAAGAAATTCATGGATGGTAAAATGAAGAAAGCTGCCAAAGCCAATAAAGCAATTGATCCAGATGCTGTTAATTATGTACTTAAAGCCAATGGCCCTGACTGGAATGGATTTATGAAAGCCGTTCAAAGCTCAACAATTCAGGATAAAAACGCTATCTTAAACGTAATTAATTCAGCTGACCAAAGCAAGAAAGAAGAAGAAATCAGAAACATGATTTTAATCTATCCTGAAATCGAACGTGATATTCTTCCTCCACTGCGTCGTGCTGACATTGCTGTGAACAGCTACATGCCAAAGAAAACTGACGAGCAAATTGCTCAGCTGTCAACCTCCGATCCTTCGTCACTTGATATGGAAGAGCTCTTCTACGCTGCTACCATGACCGATGATCACGGAAACAAAAGACTAATTTATGGTTCCATCATCGAATTCTATCCTAAATGCTGGAGATCGGTAAACAACGCTGCTGCTGTTGAGCTGGCAGAAGGAAACCTTGAAATTGCTAAAGAATTGCTGACCAAAGCTGTTGAAATGAATGGAAATTCTTTTGAAGTTCGCAACAACTGGGGTGTATATCATATGCTAAACGGTGACTATCTAAGCGCAGAAAAATGTTATACCAAAGCGCAAAGTCTTGGTGGTGACGAAAATTACAACTTGGGTATCGTAAACATAGCCAAAGGTGATTATGCCAAAGCTGAAATGTTGCTTAAGAATGCCAACTGTGACTTTAACAAAGGTCTGGCTCAGTTGCTGAACGGAAACTACAACGGTGCTGAATCCACCTTTAAATGTGCACCAGAAGATGCTGAAACACTCTATCTGCTGGCTATTACAGGCGCACGTTCTGATAATAAATCAATGACCATGGACTACCTAGGACAATCTATCAAAGCTGATCCTGAAGTAGCTAATATGGCTGGTTTAGACAGAGAATTTATGAAATATTTCAACGAACCTGATTTCCAGGCACTCGTTAATATGAAATAGAAATTGCTTTTTTCATAAAAAAGCTCTGGCACAAGTGCCGGAGCTTTTTTTTTGCTATTGAACAACTCAATCCTTAGTAAGGAAATTAACAGCTATCCCAATTGTCGTATATCTTATTGAGAAGTTTTTAAAAGCTCACCAACATAGGTATTACAATAAGGTTGTTACGTTCTTGAATTTTAAAGTTGACTTTGTGAGACTGAGAAGCCACGAGTAAACTAAATAGTAATAGTGGAATTACAAAAACCTAAAAAGTTACCCGATGAATTCCAGGCTTATGATCTTTCTGGATAACCTCTACAATTCGGTCATAGTCTGCTCTGTTCTGCACGAAATCCAGATTATTCGTATCGAGAATTAAAGTGGTTAGGCTGGTTTGTTGTTTGATAAACTCAAAATATCCTTCCTGAATTTTATCCAGGTAATCATCTTTAATTTCTTGCTCGTAGGAGCGTCCGCGCAGCTTTATGTTTTGCTGAAGCTTGGGGGTTTTTACGTACAAGTAAACAAATAAATCGGGTTTTGGCAATTGCTTGTTGATGATATTAAAAAACCTAACATACAAAGAAAGCTCTGCTGGAGGAAGGGTTTTCTGGGCAAATATCAGCGATTTCACAATGTAATAATCAGAAATGGTAAACGCTTTGAACAAATCCTGAGTACCAAGCTGGTCGGTAAGTTGTTGAAAACGCGAAGCGAGAAACGACATTTCAAGCGGGAAAGCATATTTATCAGGGTCTTTGTAAAACATGGGGAGAAAGGCATTGTCTTCAAACTGCTCCAAAACCAGTTTAGCGTTGTACTCTTCCGAAATCATGGTGGCCAGACTTGTTTTCCCTGCCCCGATATTTCCTTCTATGGCAATAAAATTATACTTCATACCAACTGTATTTGGTAGCGCCATACTTTACCGCTGTCGTTGCATTTCGCAAGCAGGTTTTTTTGACTCTCATTCTTTATTGGGTGCATAAAATCAGGAGCGATTTCGACCAATGGCAACAAAGTAAACTTTCGTTCATGCATCCGGGGATGTGGAATCGTGAGCTCACCGGTTTCAATTATCTCGCTATTATAATACAGCAAATCAATATCAATGATTCGTGAACTATAGCCACTCTTCGATTTCTTATTCCTGCCTAAGGCCAATTCAATTTGCTGGGTAATTTGAAGGATTTCGGCGGCTGAAAGTGATGTGGACACTTCCAATACCTGATTAAGGAAATTTGTGTTTGCCGAAAATCCCCAAGGCTCCGACTCGTATAAACTAGACACGCAAACTATTTCTCCGAGATGAGCTTGTATTTCCTTCAAAGCAAGCTCTATGGCAGCCTGTCGAGGTTCAGTATTACTACCCGTTAAAATAAAAACCTGATTTAATTTTTGCATATCCTTCAATCACTGGGAGTGCAAATCTAGCAAATCTTCATGCGCTTGCCAAACATAAAAACTAAAAATCCTTGAATAGCTTGCCTTAAAAATCTAATGCCATCAATCGTTATCCAAAAGCCTGTAAAGCAGACCTCTAATTTTTTTGTCGTAATGCACATCAGTAGCCCATTTGCCTGTCAGTTCACTGATCTCGGTGGCACTGCCGCGTTTAACAAACCTGAATCGATTGTCGACCAATTTTGTGTTTAGCTTATCGGTAGATGCATAAGCCTTAAGGTGCTGAATATGTGCGCGTATACCTTCTTCTGGGTTAGTAAAATACTGCCCTTTTTCACCATTTCCAGTTACTCCAAGTCCACAGTAGTTATGCTGTTCAGGTGCTACGGTGCCATCAAAACGTAAAAAACCTGTTTCCAAACACATTTGGGTGAAAGCAATATCAGGGTTAACCCCCTCACCTTTTGCTTCGTCAAAATAAGTTTTGGCAAGATAATGAGCAAACTCGCCATCAACATTTTCGTTGTTCGACAATAAAAAGCTAGCCATTTGATCAATATTCACAATGCCGATACCCATTATTTTTTCGGAAGGCATAGCTTTTACCTTAGTTATAGTAATGCTTTTTTTAAGTACCGATTTGTAGTAAGATGCAGGAACAACAACCCGAATCCCATTTATTTCGACAGGTAATGTAAGGTGAAATGAACTCAATTCCTGAATACTTTTAGTTCCAGAAGAGGGCAGATGGCTTTCTGAAAAAGTATAATTACCAGTACCGAAGAGCATCAGCGCACCAATAAGCCAGAAAGATTTACTGAATATCAATTTCATAGACCTTTTTCTTGCCATTTTTTTCAAAGGTTAAAGGTCTGTTAACTCTTTCAATTTTTCGTAAAAACATTGACCGTTTTATTCACAAATATTTGTTAATATTGCTACTCAATCTAATAAGCCAACTACTATGAAACAATTTTTTAAATTTATGTTTGCCTCGATCGCAGGCACAATCCTTACTTTTATTGTTATTTTCTTGTTTTTTGCAGGCATGATAGCTTCATTGGTGGCCATGTCTGGAGACAAAGATGTTAAAGTTAAAGAACACACCGTTCTACACATTGACTGGAAAGCCCCTATCATGGATCGTTCCAACGACAATCCTTTTGAAGGTTTTGATTTCGCCACCATGCAGTCGAATAAACCAGTCGGTTTGAACGAGATTCTAAAAACACTAGAAAAAGCATCCACTGATTCGAAAATCGACGGGATTTTTCTTGACATGGAGTCGATACCTGCAGGACTAGCCACATCACAGGAAATTCGCGAGAAACTTAAAGAATTCAAAGAATCAGGAAAGTTTATCGTTAGCTATGCCAACAACTACGACCAAAAAGCCTACTATATGGCCTCCGTAGGTGATGAAATTTACCTAAACCCTGAGGGAATGGTTTTATTTAAAGGTCTAAACGCCCAGATTATGTTTTTAAAAGGACTATTGGCCAAGTTAGATATTGATATTCAAATTGTTCGTGGTCCTAATAACACTTTTAAGAGTGCTGTGGAACCACTGATGTACAACAAAATGAGTGAATCAAATCGTTTGCAGATGAAAGCCTTGCTTGACTCAATGTGGGGAGAAATATTAGCTGCACTCAACGAATCGAGAGGTGTTTCATTGTCTGATCTAAACGCAATCGCCGATGAGTTAGAACTAAGCACTGCTGAAAAGGCACTCGAATTAAAATTTATTGATGGTATTATGTATCGTGACCAGCTGGTAGATCTACTTAAAGAAAAAACCGGAAGAACTGGAGACGACAAGCTTAATCTAATAGCTTTTAGCTCTTACAGCACGGTAAGCGTTCCAGAAGAGGCCGAATTATCGCGCGACAGAATTGCCATTGTATATGCCCAAGGCGATATAGTGCAGGGCAAAGGTTCCGACACTCAAATAGGATCAGCTACCATTGCAAAAGCATTAAGCGAAGCCAGAAAAAATGACAAGGTTAAGGCCATTGTCTTTAGAGTAAACTCAGGTGGCGGCGATGCTCAGGCATCTGAAATTATCAGACGTGAGGTTGAACTTGCTCTCCTCGAGAAACCTGTTATAGTTTCAATGGGCGATATGGCAGCCTCTGGAGGTTATTGGATTTCTACTTCTGCCGATCATATTTTTGCAGAACCAACAACCTTAACCGGATCGATTGGTGTTTTTGGCATTATTCCCAACATGCAGGGGTTGTTTAACAACAAACTCGGCATCACATGGGACGAAGTTGGAACTAACAAGAATTCAGATTATATCGATGTTATGAAACCTCTTTCACCCTTCCAGTACACCAAACTGGACGAATCAGTTATCGATATTTATCAGAAGTTTGTTGCATTGGTAGCCAAATCCAGGAGCCTAAGCGAAACCTATGTCGACAGCATCGCGCGGGGTCGTGTTTGGACTGGAATTGACGCAAAAAGCATAGGGCTGGTTGATGATTTTGGAGGACTAGAAGCAGCTATAAGCTATGCTGCCGAAAAAGCAGATCTGGGCGAAAGCTACCGCTTAATAGAATACCCCAAAAGAAAAGACTTTATCCAGCAACTCATGGACGAGCTCACAGGTCAGGTGAGTACTCGTTTGATAAATAACGAATTGGGCGACTACGCTACTTATTACCAAAAAATGCAGTCGTTACAAGAAATGAAAGGTGTTCAGGCTAGACTACCTTATTTTCTGGAAATAAAATAATTTGCAAAAGAATCCTTACTGCCGTAGTTGTT
>CAYWNI010000138.1:0-1993 GCA_964459525.1 uncultured Lentimicrobiaceae bacterium
GTCATTGCGAGGAAGTATGACGAAGCAATCTCGATAAATAAGGCTAAATGAGATCGCGTCGCTGCGCTCGCGATGACGTCAAATCCTTACCTTAATGGCAATATCTCCTTGGGGGAGGAGTAAGGAGCTGGGGTGGCCGTTCAAACAGTTTGCTTACAAAGACTAAGCAGAATCTGTCTATAAAGTCGAGAGTTTGAATTATAAAGTTCGAATTCAAGGTGTTATGCTGAGCCCGTTGAAGTATGTGAGAAAAATCCAAGCCGCAGAATACTAGCGTATTTGAGGATTTGGATTTTGAACAACAACGCAGAAGTCGGACTTTATAGACAAACTCTAATTACATTAAAATTTTCTTTTCCAATGGTTTCTTCACGCATTTTTATCCTCCCGGTTTCGGGATTTTCTTTATCACAAATCTATTTGTAATAAACAGATATAATGCAAATCAAATCCTTTTCCACCCAATTTTTATTAATTTTGACGGCGGTAACCATCTAAACCAATTATTACAACACAATAGGCTGCCATCTGTACACTTTCCGAGACCTCCTGGGCAAGCTTACATTTTAATAAAAAGTAGAAAAAGGAGGATCTATTTCACTTGTCGTTACCATGAAAATATTGTTGATATCCCCTGCAACTGATGCTGAAAGAAGAACAAACAAGGGGCTTATGATGCCTCAACTTTCGCTATACATAATAGAAGGCCTGACCCCAAAAGAGCACGAAGTTAGAATTCTGGAGGAAGAAACAGAACCCATCGATCTGGATCAGGAATGTGATCTGGTGGGCATCAGTTGCATGACTGCCAACGCCCCCAGAGCCTACGACCTTTGTCACGAATTTAAGAAACGAGGCAAAACCGTTGTCCTGGGAGGAGTTCACCCTACCATTTTACCCGATGAAGCCCTGCAACATGCTGACAGTGTAGTTATTGGAGAGGCAGAAGGGGTTTGGGAAACACTCATTCATGATTTTCAGAACAACCAACTTCAGAGAACCTATCACGAACCTGTACCCGATCTGGGAAAATATGTCCCCAAAGATTTCAAGAAAATATTTAAAAGTCGCCGGTTTAGCCTGATTCCAATAATGACCACACGAGGCTGTCCGTATAATTGTGATTTTTGCTGTGTTACTAACCTTTTTGGAAAAAAGATCAGACACGTACCCATCGAGAATGTGGTACGCGACATCAAAGAATCGGGGTCAAAGCGATTTATTTTTCTGGATGACAACATCATTGGAAGTCCCAAATATGCCAAAGAATTGTTTAAAGCCATCAAGCCGTTAAACATTAAGTGGGTAGGGCAAGCCTCTGTTTCGCTGCTGGTAGGCGATGATGAATTGATTCAGTTGGCGGCAGAAAGCGGATGTAAAATACTCTTCTTTGGAATAGAAAGTGTGGCTGAAGAACAACTCAAAACCATGCGCAAAGCCATCAAAGAAATCGATCACCTTGAAAGTGCGTTTAAGAAGATAAAAAAGATGGGTATTCTCATCCATGCTTCCATGGTTTTCGGCTTCGACAGCGACGTGAAAGAGGTATTTGATGATACTGTGGAATTCCTGATTAAAAACAAAATTTGTACGGTTTCCTTCAATGTGCTAACCCCATATCCAGGAACCAAAACCTATGACGACCTCAAAAAAGAGAACCGTCTTACCACCACCGACTGGAAATATTACGATCACAATACGGTGGTTTTCAAGCCCAAAAACATGACACCCTATGAACTTCAGATGGGGAAGGTAAATGCGCGGAAAAAGTTCTACAAAACCTCTTCGGTGATCAGGCGAATTACGGGTAATTTGTACAGCCCAATCCTTTATTTAGCTACCAACTTTGGCCATATCAAACAAGTAAAAGTGGAAGGAGATCGGATTGAAAGACTAAAATCGAAATTGTTTGAGATCGGTGAAGTATAGAGATATCGGATTAAGCAATATTTCGGGGGATCCCTCTCGTCCGCAACCTCTCGTCTGCGTTTCA
>CAYWNI010000138.1:2003-2841 GCA_964459525.1 uncultured Lentimicrobiaceae bacterium
TCATGCCTAAGGCAGACAAGTGCAACGCGGATGCTGATGTCTTTAAAAATAGCTGTGATATAGTGTGTTAGTATGTTTTTCCATCCGCGTTACAAACGCGGACGAGACTTAAGGAATATTTTTAAATTTGAAACACGTCAGGCGATAGATATTTCATTACCGACCAGAATGCCCTGCATTTCTTAACTTTTACAGTTATTGATTGGGTGGATGTGTGTGTTATTCATATCTTAAAAGCATCTACCGGCTTACTCCCATTCACGTTCTGCAACATCCCTCGTCCGTGTTTCATGCCTAAGGCAGACAAGTGCAACGCGGGTGCTGATGCCTTTATGAGTAGAATAGTGATTAATCATTATTTAATTGCAATTCCATCCTAATTGTCTTATTCATTATTTCTAAGCAAACATCAGGCTTGCCATCTTCAAATAATCAGACGAAGTATGAAAATCTCCTTTTGAATAATATATTTCGCTCAACAATTCAGCCGTTATTTTTACCCTTTTGGGCAAGCCCAGGTGATTATTTGGTGGGTTTTTTAACTCGGTTGGAGGTAAGGAGTTTTGAGGCGGCTAAGTTGATTGCTAATGGCTTGGTGATTGAGGAGGAGGTTGAGACAGGGAATCAGTGGTAATGTTGATGTTACTAAAGTAAGGGAGCCTCAACCGGTGGTTAAGTGGGTGGCGAAAAGGGATTTGCATGGGTTGTGATCAGAATCTGATGGTGGAAATGTGTTAAAAATCTATGATAGCACGGTGGTAATGTGCTTAAATGATGTATGAATAAGAATGCATATAGTTACAAAACGGCGGTGCTTCTGATAGAAAATCGTAGATTC
>CAYWNI010000138.1:2851-8054 GCA_964459525.1 uncultured Lentimicrobiaceae bacterium
ACATGGACTCCAGGCTGGGTCTTGCATACCGCTTAGAGTCCTATTTATTAGGCACTTTAAATACTTATTTAATATTTCTGTTGTTGTAACATAATCAGTAATATTAGGGTAATTGCACAATCATTTTCTGTGATTGTATTAATAATTTCTACTACCCAACTTTTTTACGATTAAACTTTAAACCTTCATTTTTACAGATAATCTGAGTCAAATGGTTACCCATCATTACAACAGAACTCAATCCTCCAGATATGCCTGCCCATTGTCCGGTCATGTAGAAGTTTGATAAGCCATCAATCTCCCATAAAGTTGGTTTACCAAAAGTTTCATGAGTCGCTTTCCAGCTTATTTGTCCTCCTGTCCAGTTGTTGGTATAACGGATATAAGTTGCAGGTGTAACCACATCTGTCATTTCAATATTTTCTTTTATATTGCCATAGCAATTATCTAAGGCATCTATAATCTCATTGACAATGCGCTGTTTTTCTTGCTTGTATTTCTGAATGTCTGTTTTTCTTAAATTGGTCCAGTACTCCCAGTCTTTTGATTCTGGCATTAATGACAATAATGATTTCCCTTTAGGTGCAGATGAAGGGTCAGCACAGAAATGAGAGGTCTCCAACACATTTAATTCCGTCATTGGATCAATCCTAATCGGCTTATCTAATTGAAAATGCAACTTATGAGGTTGATTTGAAAAATCTTTGTTTACTCCAATAGAAACATATAGCGTTTTATCAATCGTTTTAAAAATATCCCTTTCATATCGTTCAATTATGTTTTTGTCTTTGAATTTACCAGCCAACATATTATAAATAGTAGAACGTCCATCTGCTGCAGAAACAATAAGATCAGCATAGTGCTTTTCACCATTCTCTAACTCAATTCCTTTAGCAACATTATTTTCGACAAGTATCTTAGATATTTTCGAGTTAAAATGAATGTTTCCTCCTGCCTGCTTGTGAGCTTTTTCAATTAAACTGGAAATATGAACTGCTCCGCCTTTAGGATATCCCATTTCTTTTTTATTTCTCCAAACCATTGTCAATATAGAATAGAATGACGGAGTTTCTCCTATAAAGGCCGTTTCGAAAGCCCGTTTAAGACTTGGATTCTTAAATTTAGAAGCAAATTCTTTATTAGAGATTTTTATATACTTCAAAAGTGTATATAAAAAGGGCGTCATTAGATAGGCTACTTTTAACTTATCCTTAAAATTCATCAACTCATAAGGCTTATCGACCGGCAAATTCAACTTTGAGAATTTCTTTATGAGACGAATTAATTTATTTATTTGCTTTATATCTTCTGGGGCCTTGCTTAAAAGTTCGGTTTCCAATTGATTGACATTACTGTAAAAAGAAATTCGATTTTTTTCTTTGTCTTCAACTACACAATGAGCATCATGATAAACGAAATCGATAGATTCCATATCTATTAGATCACTCCAAAACTGATAACTGCTATTGGCTGGCGATATGCCTATCATAAAATGAATACAGCCATCTATCATGTAATCTTTTCGCTTCCAGGAAGCACAAAGTCCACCTGAAAGACTGTGCATTTCGAAAATTTCGGTGTCGAATCCATTGTTTTGCAAATGGTACCCCGCCGACATACCCGCTAATCCGGCGCCAATGATGATGACTTTTTTCTTTTTAATCATTCTTTATTATTTTGTCTACTGTGTTATAAACGACATTAATCTTCGCTTTTGATGACAAAACAGGAGATAAAGCGAATGTTTTGGGCCGATTATAGTCATTTCTATTTCGTTTTAATTTTCTTTTTTTTCTTACCTAGCGATTAAACTTTTCTACAGCAGATATATGTTAGTTATTTAAAATTCAGTTTAGAATTTTCGTATCTCTAAACATGCCAAGCACATATAACCGTTCAAAAACAGTTAAGCAGTTCCTTGTTTTCATTGTAAATGGATTATTAGGTATTTGGTGGGCTTAAAGATAGGTAAATAGTTTATTGATTTGTCATTGGGGGTTAAGAATTTAGGGTGGCGTTTGTAAGGTTTTGTTTATTCTCAAAGTATTTGTTTAGTATGGATTGTTTTGATTTGGTTGTGAATGAAACTATTGCTGTCGGAATTTTTGACTAGAATTTAATCATGACTAAGAAAGAATCAATGGCCATTTTGTTGGCTTGTAAGAAGCACGGTATTTATATGTTGTCTCGGAATGAGGGGGATGATTATTTGGTGGGTTTTTTAACTCGGTTGGAGGTTAGGAGTTTTGAGGCTGCGAAGTTGATTACGAATGCTTTGGTGATTGAGGGGAGGTTGAAAAAGGGGATTAGTGGTAATGTTGATGTTACAAAAGTAAGGGAACCTCAACCGGAGGCGAAGCGGTTGTCGAAAAGGGATATGCATGGGTTGTGAGTTGGAAGTAGGTGACGGATTGTAAATATAATGTAATGGGGTGTTACTGTGCCAAAATGAAGAATGAGTGAGAAAGCCACCAGTTGCAAACTGGCGGCAGCTAGGGGAAGATGATAGAAAAGCGTAGTTGCAAACTCCGCTTAAGGTGGGTACAGTAATGATTCGTTGGGTTACTTGGGAAAGCCTTGACAATCTCTCATTGAGCGGTTGCGATGTGGTTTGTTTTAAAAGAGAGAATTGTTTTTACTTTTGCGAGCCGGTATGAAAAAGGAACATATCGCCAGTAAAAACTGTTTTTATGAATTTGTTAAGGCTTGTTATATTTTATATAACTATCAGTGTTATTTATTCTGTTAGTTGTTTTGGGCAGATTCCGGATGGGTATTATGATGCGGCAACTGGGAAAACGGGGGTTGTTTTGCAGGTGGCTCTTTATGGGATTATTGATGATCATTCGTCTGTAAGTTATACGCCTGGCGTTTGGAATGCGTTTTATACTACGGATGTGAAAGATAATGGGTTTGTGTGGGATATGTATAGCGATGTTCCTGAAGGAAATCCTCCTTATAATTATACGCTTGGAACTAGCCAATGTGGCACCTCAACTCAGGAGGGTGATTGCTACAGCAGGGAACATGCTTTTTGTCAGAGTTATTTTGATGAGGCATCTCCAATGGATACAGATTTGCATCATATTTTTCCTGTTGATCAATATGTAAATGCTACGGGTCATAATAATCATCCGTTTGGTGTTGTTGCGACTGCCGCCTACACTTCGCTAAATGGTTCAAAACGGGGGGCGTGTACTTTTCCCGGTTATATCGGAACTGTCTTTGAGCCTATTGATGAATATAAGGGTGATTTTGCTCGGGCATATTTCTACATGGCTACAAGGTATCAAAACTTAATCGCTGGTTGGGAAAATAATATTGAGGAAGCCGACGTCATTCTGAATGGCACATCTTATCCAGCGTATGAGGTTTGGTTTCTTAATTTATTGTTGACTTGGCATGATTATGATCCGGTTTCTGACAAGGAAATAGATCGTAATAATGCGGTATATGCTATTCAAAATAACAGGAACCCCTATGTTGATCATCCGGAATATGTGCAGGCTGTATGGACTCCGGGGGGAATTAAGGATGAGCCTAGCAATCATCCAACGGATTTCATTTCTAGTGCCGGAACACCGGCTAGCAGTACGATTGTTTTGGAATGGAATGATGCTGTGGGAGCGGTTTTGCCTGACGGTTATCTGATTAAGGGGAGTAGTGTTGGATTGCAGGAGATAGTTGATCCTGTGGACGGTGTTGAGGAATTGGATGGTGGTTTAACCAAGAATAGAATATACGGAACTGAAAATTTTACTTATAATGATTTGAGTGCAAGTACTACTTATTATTTCAAAATTTATCCCTATACCAATTCGGGTTCAGCTATTGATTTCAAGACAGATGGAACAATAGAAAGTGCTAGTTCCACAACGGCTCAGGGGACAAGTGTATTACAACCTGGAGACATTGCATTTATCGGTTACAGGACTGTTAATCCGGACAAGTTTGCTTTTGTATTACTTACAGACGTTTCTGAAAACACGGAGGTGGTTTTCACGGACAATGCCTGGGATGGATCAGCTTTGTACAGTACTGAAGAAACAGGTGTTTGGACTGTGCCATTGGGAGGGTTGTTAAAGGGAACAGTTGTGGTGATTGAAGGAACTACTGTATAGTATGTCACATGGTCTAACTGGGCTATCCATGTTGGGCGACCAGATTTTAGCTTATCAGGGATCTGCTGGATCACCCTCATTTATTGCCGGGGTTTCTACAACAAATTGGATTGAAACGGGAACTGTTACCAGTAATAAATCTTATTTACCTGCTGTACTTGATTTGTATACCTCGGCTTGCGGATTTACCTCGGAAATGGATAATGGAATATTTACGGGACCATTAACCTTGTCGAATAATACGGCAAAGTCGTTTTTTAATCATCCAGGAAACTGGCAGAGGGATAATTCGACTCAGATTTTTCCTACATGGCTGTTTGTTATTGGAATGCAAACCATTATTAGTAATGATACCTCAGCGGAATCGATTTTGCTTGGCGAAGGTGAGGTTATTATCGTGAATGATGGGAGCGTGTTGAATATGGGGGGTGATTAGTGGACGGTGAGCGGTGGACGGTGGGCGGTGATCAGTGAACAGTGGACAGTGGACGGGTGAAAATGAAGAATGAAGAATTGTTAAAGCGTGGGGAATTCTTTTCATCGGATTGAGCGGATGGGCTAGGGAGCAGCTGTGTGTTGTATGCATGTGATGGCTGGTAGCTTATAACGCAATTATAAAAGGATATAGCAGCTTAGTTGCAAACTAAGCTGAGGGGGGGTAACTGTAATCTAATTGGCGATCCACTAGTTACTTACTGGCATGAGCGTGGTAATTCTATTTTCGTTATTACACCATTTTATATATCACAAGCAATCTCTTCCCCTCAATTTCTACTTGATAATTATCTGATTTAGGAATCAGTTGAGCACTGAGTTTCTTAAAGAAGTTTTTATAGTCTTTTTTATTCTTTTCGATTTTAACAGGATCTCCAGTGGAGGTAAAGACTAAAACAAAAAGGATATGAAAATCAGCTACTACTGCGGTGGTTCCAACAGTTGAATACAATAATTGATAGCGAAGGTTAAAATGGCTTTTTCCCACTTTCCCAAAATTTCGTATTAAGAGCTCTTCTATACGTTTTGGCCCATTAGTCCTTTTCCCATTAAGTTCCTTTACTTTGGCTTTTAAATAGGCGTCAGAA
>CAYWNI010000139.1:0-8037 GCA_964459525.1 uncultured Lentimicrobiaceae bacterium
ACCTCGAAAAAAATGGGCATTAAACATTGATATGCAACAAATATAACACAAAGAAGCGGCACTTCTTGTATTTATTTGATTTTTAATTAAAAAGACAAAAAAGCAAGCCTCATTGTGGCAACCTCATCACCCGAACAACTATCCCCGAAAAACGAGTCACGAACAACGACACACCACTGTATTTTACCATCCCAACCCTTGTAAATTAGAACGGCTACATTTAGCAAAAACAGGAGACAAATCCTTTTTAAAAAGGTATTTGACGGACTGCTTTTCCATACCTTTGCGGCTTAATTTTTTGATGTTATGATACAAAATATGAATAGCTTTTTGCTTGCCGTTGAACTGTTTCGCGGCTTAAGCGACCAGGAGTTGCAAACGGTGGCCAGCAGCATTGATGAAAAAACCTTTAACCCCGGAGAATTTCTTTTTAAGAAAGGCGATAAACGCCAGTGTATCTTTATTATAAACGAGGGAATTGTCACCTTAACAGGCCAAGATAATTTCGGAAAAACGCTGCCGCTGGTTACATTTGGGTCAACCGATTTTCTGGGAGAAGGTTCGTTGCTCGACGACGACTTGCACTCAACCTCGGCCAGTGCATTGGTTGAATCGAGTGTTTTTTCTCTTGACAAAAATTTCTTCCGCGAGCAGGGTGAAATTACACTCAAAGTCTTTTCAAATATCGCCCGTGTTATTTCCAGACGAATGCAGAAAGTAAATGCTAAAATTTTGCATTCCGAAGGGCAATATTATTCAGGAAAAACCCGTACCGAGCATGATTTACTCGGAACAAAAGAGGTGCCCGAAGCCGATTATTACGGGGTGCAAACCTTGCGTGCTGTCGAAAATTTCAACATCACAGGCGTTTCATTAAGCGTGTATCCTCATCTAATCAACGGGTTATGTATGGTGAAAAAAGCCGCTGCCCTAGCTAATTATGACCTGGGACTTATCGAAGAACCTGTTAAAAACGCCATGGTGCAAGCCTGCAACGAAATTATTTCAGGAAAATACCACAACCACTTTGTTGTAGATATGATTCAGGGAGGTGCCGGAACTTCTACCAACATGAATGCCAACGAAGTAATTGCCAACCGTGCGCTCGAAATTCTTGGTCACAAAAAGGGCGACTACGAATACTGCCATCCCAACAACCATGTAAACCTGAGCCAAAGCACCAACGACGCCTACCCCACTGCCGTTAAGCTCGCGCTTGTGTTTAGCAAAGACCCAATAATTGAGGCTTTAAAACAGCTGGTTGGCGCATTTAGAGCAAAGGGACAAGAATTTGCTCACGTGATAAAAATGGGACGTACGCAGTTGCAAGATGCCGTTCCGATGACTCTTGGACAGGAATTTGAGGCTTGGGCTGTTACCCTAGAAGAAGAAGTAAAACGCATCGAGCAAAACGCCCTTTTGTTTTTAGAAATTAACATGGGTGCTACCGCAATTGGAACTGGGATAAATGCCGACCCAGAATACAGCGGACTGGTAGTAAATTACTTGCGCGATATAACTAAGCTCGATTTGGTGCTAGCCAACAACTTGGTTGAGGCCACACAGGACACCGGTGCATTCATCATGTTTAGCTCCGCCATAAAGCGACTGGCAGTAAAGTTGTCCAAAATCTCCAACGACCTGAGGCTGCTATCATCGGGACCTCGTGCCGGATTTGGCGAGATTAATCTGCCACCCATGCAGCCGGGTTCGTCTATCATGCCTGGCAAGGTAAATCCTGTAATTCCGGAAGTAGTTAACCAAATTGCTTTCAAAGTTATTGGCAACGACCTTACCGTAACACTGGCCTCCGAAGCCGGACAGCTGGAGCTCAACGTTATGGAGCCTGTTATCGTGCAAAGCCTTTTCGAGAATATTGGCATGTTAACAACTGGCATGCGTACTTTGCAACTCAAATGCATTGAAGGAATTACCGCCAACGAAGAAGTGTGTCGTGGTTATGTAGCCAACAGCATTGGTATTGTAACGGCGTTAAATCCATTGCTGGGATACGAAAAATGTTCGTTTTTGGCCAAAACTGCTCTTAAAGACAACCGCAGTGTATATGACTTGGTATTAGAGCACAACTACATGTCGCAGGCCGAACTTGACGAGGTGCTAAAACCCGAAAATATGCTACAATCGCATAAGCTGAGTAAAAAGTAAATCGCTTTGAACTGGAAGTGCTTGGGGAGAGGGGAGTCGGAAGTCGGGAGTCGGAAGTCGGGAGATGGAAGACAGGAGACGGAAATCGGAAGGCGGGAGACGGAAGTCGGGAGTCGGGAGACAGAAGTCGGGAGACGGAAGTCGGAAGACGGAAGACAGGAGACGGAAGTCGGAAGGCAGGAGACGGTTTGCGACTAACGATTGAGACCAATAAACTGAGAAATACTTGTCGAATAATCCTGGGTCAAAAACCTGGGATTATTTGGTTAAAGGAGGTTGTTCTTTCCTCCGAGTCCACTTTATAAGGCCTAGTAACAATATGAGCCCCGTAGCAAATCCAAGTGCCCATGGCGGGATGTAGGGTTTCGATACGATGGGACTGGTATCGCCTGAAAGCACATAACTCGACCAGTAAAACGGATGCGATTTTACCATGTTAGCGGATTTCAGGATTTGTTTTTTAGCCTGCTGCAGGGCTTCATCTTTGGCCATGCCTTTTTTTAATAGTTTGTAGTAGTCATTCATCAGCAATGAACCATTTTCGTCCTGAACATCCCAAAGGGTCATTACAATGCTAGGAACGCCGGCAAATAAAAAACTACGTGCCAAACTCATGATGCCTTCGCCTTTCTTAAACTTTCCTGACCCTGTATTACAGGCACTCAGTGTGACTTGTCTGGCCTTAAACGAAAGACCGTATATCTCATAAATATTGAGAAAAGGCGTTGTAGAATCATTCTTCTTATCGTAAAAAACCAACTTACTCAACATGGGCAATGAGTCGTTTAGCAGAGTATGCATCGACAAATGCAGCAGTCCGTAGTCACCCGCTATCTTTTTAAATGCTTCTTTCGTCGCCCTGCTATCTGTAAAGGCTTGTCCGTGCATGAGTTTACTTATTTTCAACGCTTCGGTTTTTGCATAGGGTAACGACTGAAGCGGAATTTTTTCGCTGTTAAGCATTTCGCTCGGCAACGAATCACTGTAAGAAGGCGCAAATGCAAGCAAGTTATTGCTGCTGTTTGCAGAGCCTTGGTTAAAAAAGGAGTTGTACTTCAAACTTCCTGAGGGTGTGTAAGATATAGGATGACTCAGAAAAACATAGGGCAGGTCGCGGTAGTTTATGGTGTCTATGGCTGGATTGTTTTCGAGTAGCACCTCAAATGGTAAATAGCCTAGAAGTCCATCAGGGACAACTGTTAACTTCTTTTGGTTTGTTTCAAGATTCAGGTTTCCAAGCAACAGCTGATACCAATAGCTGGCATCACTACAGAACTGACTAAACGAATGGTAGTTCTCTGTTTCTACCTGGATGTTTTTTATTGAAATCAAACGCATCAAAGCCTCTAAACCTTCCTTTTCCAAAGGTATTTTATCGAATTGCGAAACCCCTTTTCCCAGCGCAATCCTGAAAAGTACCGAATCACTCATTTCATAAGCGATAAAAAGTTCGTTTTGGCTTAATTGAGCCTCAATTTGTTTGGAACTGATTACCGAATTATTGTATTTCATCTGGTAATACTTCGGATAATCGGTTTCCAACCTACCAATCAAGCTATCGTAGCTGGTGATGAGGTGAAGCAATTTGCTTTTGTAGTAATTCGTTTTACGTTTATCAGGCGTGGGTTTTTCATTTTCATCGGCTAGAATCCTCTGGATGGTGGCAATATCGCTTGTAAGCTGATTTTCAGCCTGAAATACCTGTTGTGGCAAATCGGATGTTTTAAGTGCATATTGATTGTTAACAGATGCAACAAGTGCTGTAGACTTGGCACTCTCGGAAAACTCAAAGCCGCGTTGCAAATAGCGCTCTTCACCTGTGGTTAAATAAAGGTTATATTCCACATCAACTGCTTGTTGATAAACGGGTTTCAGCATTTGCGCCAATGTTATTTTATTTTCTGATGAAAGCGTTTGCGAAAGCCGTTGCATTTGTTGCAAAACCCGATAAAAAGCAGCCTCGCTTTGCATCAGAAAATCGGTATTGCCGCTAATATTTGCCAATGCATGAAGTGCCAACGCATTACCAACCAAAGCCTTGGCATACTGCGTTTTATTTAGGTTAGCACGCTCCAGACTATCGGTATTATTCCAAATGGTGATGGCCTTATTGAAATAAGCAAATGCAGAGTCAGGGTTATTGGCCACATTAAGGAAATAATATCCATTTTGGGTAAGTAGGTGCGCGTTAAGCTCAGAGCCGGAACCATAAATCTTTTCTGACTCGATGAGGGCTTTTCGTAAATAAACCAAAGCGCTGTCGCCGCGATTATTAACCATTAAAAAGTCAGCATACTGATCGTAAACAGCAGGTTTTCTCGTTTTGCTCACATGTTCCTGTCGGAGTATGCCCAATGCCACCCTAAAAAAATGATCAGCCTCCTGAGTGTTTCCTTCCAAGTTGTAAGCCTTGGCCAAATTGATGGTCAAAAGCAAGCGCAAGTCGTTGTCGGGAGCGTAACTAAGCCCCTGACGACTGTATTCAATAGCTTCGTTATAATTGCCAGTAAAAATAGAAATTGCTCCGAGATTGTATAACGACTTCGGAACCCCCAGCTTAAAGTCTTTATTTTCAAGATGAATTTCTAAAGCCAACGAAAGAAAAAGTTTGGTGCTAACAAAATCGTAGTTGTAGTATGCATTTAACCCCTTATTTAAGTTGATACCACCAATCAAATTACGCCTTTCGCCTTGCAATGCTTTGAGGTATTTTTCAGAAATATTATAGTAATCAATAGCTTCGCTCGTTTTTCCCACAGTTGTTGCCATAAGTCCGTAGTTGTAATAAAACATGGCTGTCATAAGACTATCCGGCTTCTGTATGAGATACGATTGTCGGAAATGCGAATAAGCCACGTCATATTGACCAAGAATGGCATTGATAATGCCCATGTTGAGGTAAACATCAAAAATATCGCGGCGGTTTTTTTCGCAATTCCTCAGTAAACCTAAAGCGGAATTAAAACATATCAGGGCAGTATCGTAATTATTCAACCGCATATAGGTAATCCCTTTGTAGTTGTAGCTTTGCGCTATTAATACGCTATCGAGAGGTATTTGCAATTTTTTAAAAGCAATACTCCTGTCGAAAGCAGCAATCGCTTCCATGTATTCTTGTTCACTTTCGAGGTGTTTTCCTTTGCGGTGAAACAGATCAGCAAGCAAGATTGTGTCGGTTATTCTTTGGCTGTCAAGCAACCGAAATGTGCTATCGAGAAGTTCACCAGCCCTACTCTCGTTGTTTAGGGCCAATGAGTCATATTGCTTTAATAGCCTGGCAGCATGTAAGTTATAATCAAAGCTATGTTGAGCATTTGTCAGGCGATCCTGCGAAAGCATTTCGGAAATTACCACAACCGAATTACACGAGCCTGCCACCAAACCCTTAGTTATCCAAAGGGCAATAAGCAACAAAAACATCGTCAGATGTTTAACCCAACTATAAAATCCAATATTCACGAGCCTTGAAAATGGTAAAACTTTCTTCCTTCCTTTTTCCGGTTACAAAATTAGCAATCTTAGATTGAATTCAAAGAACTGCAATTATTAAAAACCACTTCTTACAGCTAAGTTACTAGGATTAACGATAGTTGCAGAAATGTTTTTAGACCTGAAAAAATCTTCAAGGTAAATTTTTACTAAATCCGCTTTTAATGATTGCAACGCAAAAAAATAAGGAGGTCCTCTTCCGAAGATCTCCTTACAGGAAATAGCCAACCTGACTATTCCGACTTAAAAAAACGACCTGTGACAATAATGTTGGTTGAATTATTTGACTTAATGGTATAGTTGTATAGCCCCGTTTTCAGGTGCTCAACATTTACTTGTAACACATTGCAAGACATCTGGGCCGCACTTGCCTTTTCGGCATAAACGATTTGTCCGGCAGAATTAAAAATAAAAAGCTCTCCACAAGATTCATCATCTGACAAAAACCTAATTTCCATGTTGGCACGAACGGGATTAGGAAAAACACCTTCCGCAGTTTTTAGATTTTCAGCAGATGACTTTACCACGGGCATATATATTTTGGCCTCTACAGGAGAACCATTGACACCAAGAATCATTGCATTTTCTTCAAGTAAAAAACTCCGAACCAAACTTTCAGAAACACCAGCTTTCCTGTTTACCACAATGGCACACAACTGATCGCCATAGAAGTTTGTACCTGCATTTTCTGATTCATCCATCCAGACAATACATATCTTCCCATCACTTATCGCATAGCTCAAATTACCGTCAGGCCCCTGAACATCTGTTATCGTCAACAATTCAGCAGGATATTTCAGATTTACACTAAATCCTGACATAAGCTCATTGTAGGTAGTAGCGAGCGGAATATAAACTGTTTCATGGCCTAAGTTGTGAATTCCCCCTTCATGGCCTGTAATCAAAGCCAAAGAACGTCCAGAAGGCATCCACAGCCCCTCAAGGTCGCCAGATCCGGTTGCCCAAACATTGGCGGTATCAGGTGTTCCTAAATCACGTGACGACACAAAATCGAGTTGAACCGGTTGAAACTGCCAATCGCCAACAGGAAATGGTTGTCCCTGAAGCAGGTAGCTAATCAGAACAATAAAATAGTCGTTCCAGGTAATGGTTCCACTACCATTTACATCAGCGGCTGCAAACTCAAACTCAGTAAAGTCGTATAAACCAAAGAGGTGCATCATGATTAGAAAAGCATCCCGCAACGTTACTTCCCCAGGATCGAGAGAAGTGGCTGGCGACAGCGTGTAACTTCCATCAGGAATGCCATCAAAAAAGTACACACCAAAATCGTTGGTGGAAGTGGTTTGAATAAGGTTATTGTTCATATCCAGCAAATGCATGGTTACCTCCGGCATAGGAAACGAAGGATCATCGTGATAATTTACTGTACCCGTAAGCTGGTTTTGCGAAAAAATTGGCCCAAACCAAAAAATAACCAGTAGAAAAATTGTTGTTTTAAAGATCGTTTTTTTCATGGCGTTTTAATTTAAGTGATTTAAAAGTTATTGCCCTATATTAAATAGTGTGTATTTTTTCCTGAAAATTCTACCATGTTTTTGAAAAAAAGTTCATTTTTTTTAATTTTTTTTCAAAATAACCTAAAAAAAGGCTCTTTTTAGGATAATTTTGCCGCTTTCGCAAAATATTCTATGATTAGCGAAAAAGAATTTGAGGAGTTTTCACAAGACAATTTTAAGATAAATGGTTATAAATATTAAAAGCGGTTCAGCAGGAGTAATTATCGGGCTTATCATGATAAGTATGCAGACATTTGGACAAACAGGTTACCGCATTTCTCTGGACGTTGAAGGCAACAACGATTCTGTATTGCTTTTGACCAGCTATTACGGTAACAAAATAAAAATTGTCGACACTGCCCACATGACCCCTTCAGGTGCTTTTTTGCTGGAAGGCGAAAAACGACTTGCTGGCGGAATTTACATGGTGGTAACACCCGCTAAATCGAAGTTATTTGAGTTTGTGGTTGGCGATGAACAAGTTTTTTCGATGAAAACCGACACTGCAGATTATGCTCTTAACATGACTATTGAAGGCTCTCAGGACAACACCGTTTTTTATGACTACCTGATTTACAACGAAGAAATCTATAACGAAAACAAAAAGCTTTCTGAAGAGCTAAAGGAATTTGAATCTGATTCAGTAAAACTGAGCCAAATTAGAGCCCAGATGGACTCTCTTAATATGCAGGCTGTTGACATGAAATTAAGCATAATTGATCAGTATCCTGATCTCTTTGTTTCACGGTTGTTTAAAGGCATGCGCGAGATTGAAATTCCGGATTCGGTTACGATGAGCGTCGACAGTTCGGATGCCTTCAGGTATTACAAAAACCATTATTGGGATTATTTTGACCTGAGC
>CAYWNI010000140.1:0-8005 GCA_964459525.1 uncultured Lentimicrobiaceae bacterium
GTTTGTTTTTAAAAGTCTACAGCATGCTGTTACAAGGTTTAATTGCCCAGAAACTGATTGTAAACCCACAACAAAAATGCCGAGATCAGTCCGATACCAAAAACGACCATCCAAATTTGATTTGGGTGAAAAGTTGCCCATAGATATTGAGTGAATTCGTTTTCAGTATAGTTAAGGGCATTGGCTGTGTGTTTAAAGTATTCTAACTTGCTCCAGTTTTCGTTTGATGAGAGATTGAATTCTTCGATAGTTTTTAGAACAAAAGTGTGTTTGTCGGAAATTTTTTGATACACGCTTCCTGATATCCATCCTGCGCCCAGGTTTCCTAAAAACAATGGAATAAAGGAATACCCCATGTACAAGGCTTTTTTGTCGGGAGGGGCAATGCGGCCAATGTATTCAGTAATTTTTGGTGATGCCGCCATTTCTCCAACCGCAAATACAAACATTGCTGCCAAGATAAACAATACGTTTTGAGTGTAAAGTGTGAGAGCCATGCCAATACTAGCCAGAATAATTCCAGTAATCATTGAGTTGAGAGCCTTCCAACGCATAACGTAAGAGGATATTACTACCTGGAACAGAACGATAAATAAGGCATCGAAGTTGGTTATGAATTCCGGATCCATCTGGTTGCCATCAGCATAATTGTTGGCGACAAATGGAAAATGCTCACTAAAAAAGTGAAAAAGGCCTTCAGTACTTACCCACTGTGCTATAAAAACTGGCAGGGTGAAGAACAACTGCAAATACATAACCCAGAACCCTGCTACAATAATTAGAAAGACAACAAAACGAAAGTCGAGCAATACTTTCCAAACGTTTCCAAAAACGTCTTGCATTGATTTTATAAACGAAGTTTTAACCCTATGGGTTTCGGGTTCGCGGTAGAAGAACAGAATAATCAGGTTTAACGCTATAATTGCCGCCGATATATAAAAAACCTGATTGTAGGAGCCTTCTTTTCTGACGAGTAAGGTAAGCAATGGGCCCACGAACGAACCGATATTTACCATCATGTAAAATAATCCAAAACCAATAGAGGCGTTTGTTTCATCGGTTGTTTTAGCGATAGTGGCTGAAATAACAGGCTTAAATAATGCTGCGCCGATGGCCAAATAAATATACATAATGAACACGGCAGTAAAGGTGTTGAATATGGGCAAAAGCACAAAAGCACTAGCGTAAATTACGAAACTGATGATTAGCACCCGTTTAAAACCGTAGTTGTCGGCAATTGCTCCAGTAATAACAGGAAGAAAATATAAAATGGCGGTACCAACTCCCATGATGAGTCCTTTATCTGTTTGCGAAAACTCCAACGCTCCACTTTCGGACGAACCGGTTAAGTAGTTGGCGAAAAGCATGAAAAACCCGTACCACGCCAGCCGCTCGAAAAGCTCAAGGGTATTGGCTACCCAAAAGGTGCGCGGGTATTGTTTTAGTGTTGTGGTTATTTTGCTCATAGTATATTTGTTTTTTTGCCAATAATGATAGCTAGCGTGTCGCAACTGAGAAAATGCTCTGAATTAATTCAAGCACATTCATCAGCGCTTTATTTCAAAATAGGGTAACATTTTAAGGAGAATTGTGTCGTTTATTCCTTCAATAATACTCACATCATCAAGTGATTGGAAGCTCTTTATTTTATCACGCGTGCCAACAATGGCTTTTGTCGACTCAAAATCCATGTACGGGTGTTTAAGCAGTTCTTTGAATGCAACTTTGTTCAGGTCGATTTTTTTTAAATAATTTGTGTCGAAACTAACCCATGGCTCAATGGCCTCAAAAATTTCTGGTTTCATTCCGTATACTTCTTTGAGCTGATTGGCAGCATAATAGCCTCCGATTAATTCACGATAATCTGTAATTCGATTGGCCAGCCATGGATTAATGTCAAGATTTTTCTCAATGGTTTCCGCATTTTCAACATTAATGTCGGTTACTAAAAAGGTGTGCTTTGCACTTTTTGAAGCTTTCTTGTTGCTTTTTCCTGGAGTAGATTTGAATTCACTTTTAATAATGATGTATGGTTCAATGATGTTGTATTCTGCTTCCGAAATGCTGTACAGTTTTTTAACGTCTTCTTTCCTGTTGAACTTACCTCCTTTGGCCTCATACTTTTTTATTGTACTTACCTGATTTGGAGTAAACCCCATGGCAAGCCATTCTTCTTCAGGTAATTTATTGGGGTCAAAAGCTTTAGGTCTGATTTTCTGTCTCGCGATTTCGATGCTAATCTGTCCTGAGTTTTGGAGCTTTATCACTTCCATTGAATCTTTCATCTTTTGTTGCGCCTGTTTAAACAGAGATACTTCTCTTTTAAACTCTGCATTGTTTTGATCTTTTTCAGGTGAAACAAAAAAGGGCATCAAAAAATTAACAACAACAATTAACACAATTATCAGGGAAAGAAACAGAACGCCACGCTGTTCGCTTTTGTTAAGACTGAAAAACGGAAGAAGCCACTTTTTTATTTGGTTTAGCATGCCTGGCTTTTTGGTTTAATCCGCAGTGTTGCGAATAGGTGTAATGTCGTTTAAACTACTTGTATTTTTTAATCTCTCCCGATTTAAGTTGTTTGAAGTATTCGTTAACCTCACTTCTTACTTCAGGCAGTAAAATTAAGAGCCCAATAATGTTTGGGAAAGCCATGCTGAGAATCATCATATCAGAAAAGGCTATAACAGACCCTAGGTTTGACGAGGCGCCAACAACGATGAAGAACAAAAATAGAGCGAAATAGGTATATTTAACCACCTGTCTGTTGCCAAATATTTTTTCTCCCAGATTTCCAAAAAGGTAGTCGAAACCTTTAAGTCCGTAGTACGACCATGAAATCATGGTAGAAAAAGCAAATAGAAAGATGGCCAAGACAAGGAGGTATGGAAACCATGAAAATACGGTACCAAAAGCGCGTGAAGTAAGCTGTGCTCCTTCAAAGCCAAGCGGGTTTTCATAAGTTCCGGTGAATATGAGCACAAGTGCCGTCATGGTGCAAATAACCACTGTGTCGATAAATGGCTCTAACAAAGAGACGAACCCTTCGGTTACAGGGCGGTTTGTTCTTACGGCTGAATGGGCGATGGCTGCAGAGCCAACACCTGCTTCATTAGAAAAAGCAGCACGTTGAAATCCAACAATGAGCACGCCAATAAAACCGCCTTTCATTGCTCCGGCATCAAATGCGCCGTTCCAGATGAGTAAAAAAGCATCGTCGGCAAAACGGATGTTCATTAGAATAATGATAAGTGCAGTACCTACATATATTACTGCCATTACTGGAACAATTTTATCGGTAACTTTTGCAATGCCTTTAATGCCGCCAATTATTACCACTGCTACCAAGATGGCCAGAATAACTCCGTAATAGGCGCCGTAGTCGGCAATGTCGGGTACAATATAGGCCAGCTGGGCAAACGACTGGTTTGCCTGAAACATGTTGCCACCTCCAAATGAGCCGCCAATAACTAAAATGGCAAATACAATGGAGAGAACTACCCCTAGAGGCCCTAGCCCTTTTTTCTTTAAACCATCGCGCAGGTAATACATAGGTCCGCCCGAAACCACGCCGTTTTTGTCAATTTTACGGTATTTTACGCCAAGTGTACATTCTGTAAATTTTGATGCCATTCCGAGCAGTCCGGCGACAATCATCCAAAAGGTTGCGCCTGGGCCTCCAATTGAAATGGCTACAGCTACACCAGCGATGTTTCCAAGACCTACCGTTGCAGAAAGCGCTGTTGTAAGGGCTTGAAAATGACTTACTTCTCCTTTGTGTGCTGGATTGTCGTAGCTGCCACGTATTAGTTGGATGGCATGCTTAAAACCCCTTATGTTAATAAACTTGAGTACAATAGTAAATGTAACTGCGCCGAAAATCAGCCAGATGACTACGAAAGGAATCTTTGTTTTGACCGGTTTTCCTATTGAATTCAGAATGGGTTTTCCATTATCATCGTACATAATTGGGTCGTACAAGCCCAGCGCATCAAAAGGATCCCAAAAGAGGATGTCTTCTAGGAAGTCGACAACAGGGGTAAAGGTATTGTCTATCCGCTGACTAATGGTAATTTTTTCCTTGGTGTTTGCGAACCTTTCCTCAACAGCTACACCTTGTTGTGAAATAAAAAGTGTGTCCTTTGTGCTTGTATTCTGAGCCTGTGTAGGGTTGTAAAAAGAGAAAAAACAAACAATAAACAGAAAAAAAGGTATTCTCATTTTCATAATGATAGCGGTTCGGTTGGCATTTTTTCTAAAGCAATTGCAATGATAGCAAAAAAAAGGTTTATCCGATTCACTTTATTTATTTTTTAAAGTCAGTAGGCCGAAACCATTCAAACTCTCTTTCCTCTGTTTGATTCCAGCCAATTAGCCATGCGGTAAGTTTGTCGACTTTGAGTGTATCCATGTCATATCCTACCCTGAGCATGATGTCGTTGGGGTAGCGTATTGTGGCTGCCTCTTGTTTTTCTCGCGATTGGGCGTAAGTGGCATACAAATCCCATGCGCCATAGAGGTGTAAGGTTTCGTGGGCAATTATTGCCTCAACAGGCATTTCTGCACCATTGTCATACCGTTGGTATATCAACATGGTTTCAAGAAAGTATTTCTTTTTGTTCATGCCTTTCGCATAGCGCATCGCATAGGATATACCATCTTCCTTGGCGAATATCAGCAATTGTATGTTTTTACTTTGAAACGCTTTGCTGAGTTTTTTGTAGGCGTGTTTAGCATTACGAAAGCCTGCATGCTTTAACACAAGACTTGCCCAGTCGACCCTTTCAGCGCCACTGCCTGTTCCTGACGGTATAGTCATGATTTTTAAGGTTTCGCCTTCGAGTAAGTCAACAGACTCACAAGTTAGCGATACGTTCCAGCTATTGGCCTGCTCGGCTAACCAGCTTTGCGACTGTCCAAGCAAGTTGATTGTTTTTTCTCTTTCTGCCGATGTCCACGGGTTTTCGTTGGTTTCAAGAAAGCAAAAAAAAGAGATTGTTTCACCCTTCAAGGTAGAGGCACTTCCTGCTTGCCAACGATCTGCCGGTTGGCAGTTTGCCTCCAGAAAAGGATAGAGGAGTAGTAGTATAAAACCCAACGCGTACAGTTTGTATTGAAACCTCATAACCATGTTGGGTTTGTGTTTTTTCAATAGTTGAATTCTCCGTGCTCAGAAACAATTGTCAACCTCTTTTTTGCAGATTCTTCCACCCGCCCCACTATTCTGGCCTCTATGTTAAACGATTCAGAGATTTGAATCAGTTTTTGTGCAATAGATTCCGGGACATAAAGTTCCATCCGGTGACCCATGTTAAATACCTTGTACATTTCGCTCCAGTCTGATTTCGACTCTTTTTGGATCATTGAAAAAAGTTCTGGTGTTGCGAAAAGGTTGTCTTTGATAACATGGAGGTTATCAATAAAATGTAATACCTTGGTTTGTGCTCCGCCGCTACAATGAATCATTCCATTTATGTGTGGGCGGTGTGCCTCAAGCATGGCCTTTATAACGGGGGCATAGGTACGTGTGGGTGAAAGCAGGAGTTTGCCAACATCAACGTTTTTTATTCCTGTGGGATCGGTGAGGTTGAGTGAACCTGAATAAACGAGGTGTTCTGGAATTTGTTTGTCGTAGCTTTCGGGGTATTTATTGGCCAAGACATTAGCCAGTACATCATGCCGTGCTGATGTAAGTCCGTTGCTGCCCATTCCGCCATTATAACCCGTTTCGTAAGTAGCTTGCCCAAACGATGCCAGCCCCACGATAACATCACCTGACTGGATTTTATTCTCAATAATCTTGCTTTTAAGGGTGCGCGCCGCAACGGTTGTATCCACAATAACGGTTCTTACCAAATCGCCAACATCTGCAGTTTCGCCACCAGTGAGGTGAATTTGTATTCCCATCCGGCGCATGTTTTCGAGAAAAGCTTCCGTACCTTCGATAAGCGCAGCAATAACTTCGCCAGGAATCAGGTTTTTATTGCGGCCAATAGTTGATGAAAGAAGAATGTCATCGGTAATGCCCACGCAAAGTAGGTCGTCTGTATTCATTACAATTGAATCTTGGGCAATTCCAGCCCATACACTTAAATCGCCGGTTTCTTTCCAGTAAAGGTAAGCCAGTGCGCTTTTTGTTCCTGCACCATCGGCATGCATTACATTGCAAAAATCCGGATCGTTGCCCATGTAATCGGGAATGACCTTGCAAAAGGCGTTGGGAAACAAGCCTTTGTCAAGATTTTTAATGGCTTGATGAACATCTTCTTTTGATGCCGACACACCGCGCTGGTTGTATCTGGATGATTCGTTATGGGTCATAAGCCAGAGGCTATTTCAGCTAAAATGAGTTTTTCGCGAAAGCAACTTACTCAATACTTAGCTTATTGGTGGTTTTATTGTAGTTATAGCTGCCAAAACGTTTCATCAGCCTGTCGCCAAAAACCAAACCAAAATTTAGTTTGTAGGTAACTTTTAGCTGGACGTCAGAGATGGTTTTATTGGCAATGGTTATTTCTTTGATATTTATTATCGCTCTGTCGGCAATGGTGTTGTTGGCGAGGGCTTTTTCCGGATCACCGTCAAAGTCTTCTTTACTTATGGCTCCCCACTTGAGTAGGTCGAGGGCTTTATCGAGGGAAATCATTGCGTCAGCACCCTGATCAAAGGCAAACTCTTCGTTGTATCCAGCAATGATGCAATACGACAAATAAGTTCCAGTTCCGGTTTGTTGGGTAAACAATACCGAATTGTCATCGGGGTTGATAACGATGTTAACGTCTGCAATGTCAAGATTGCCATCGCCACGTGGCACATAATCTCGTCTTAGAACTTTAAATTCCGACCTTCTGTTCATCTGGTGGGCGGCTTCTTTTTCTTTCTCTGTGGCGAGTGAACTGATGTACTCTTCGTCAAGAACAGTGCCTATTGGGAACATAAATCCATCTCTGGTTATGTCTTTTCTAAGCGTCAGTGGAACCCGCTCACCGTAGCCTTTAGCCACCAAACGGTAGGGGTCTATACCTCTTATTATCAGATAGTCGACAACTGATTGCGCTCTTTTTTGTGAAAGGATGTCGTTGCGTTCATCGCTGTCGCGTATATCGGTATGCGAAGCCAATTCTATTACTAGGTTAGGGTTGTCGCGTAAGGTTTGAACGAGCCCTTGCAACGAATCTTCGTATTGGGGTTTTAAGTCCCATTTGGCCAGATCGTAAAGTATTTCAGGCAGCAGGATAGGTTCAGCAGGAATGGGTTGTAAAATAAAATCTTTCACAAATTCTTTGCTGAATTCAACGCCAACGGTTGTAAAAGTCCCCTTGTTATTGAAGTATCCTGGTTTTGTAACGATTACTTCGTAAGTGGTATTGGGTTCTACCTGACTTTTGCCAAAGGAATAAAACCCCTGATCGTTTGTTCTTGTTGAGACGGAAGATCCTGAAGAGCCAATCATTTGCACTGTAGCATCTTCCACGAACATCAAGGTGCGGTCGTCTTTAACGGTGCCGACCAAGGTGAATTCCAACGGAGGCTCAATAAAATACCAGATATCCTCTTCTCCTCGTGTTCCTTTGCGGTTAGAGCTTAGGAATCCATATTCGTCTTGTGGATGGAACACGATACCAAAATCATCTGAAGTTGAGTTGATGGGATATTTTAAATTTCGTGGAGAACCCCAGTTTCCAGAGGTATCTATTGTTGTGATAAATATGTCCAGTCCGCCCATGCCTCCATGACCATCGCTGGAAAAAAACAAGGTAGTGTCGTTACGCAAAAATGGAAAAAGCTCATCTCCAGGGGTGTTTATTATTTCACCAAGATTCAGCGGACGACCGAATGATTCGCTTTTGCTGTCGCGCAAAACCACCCATATGTCGTTACCGCCCATGCCGCCTTTGCGGTTGGCAGAGAAGTACATGATAAGTTCATTTTCGCTAATAGTAGGTTGTCCAATGGTGCTTAGGGTGTCAATTCCTTTAATCTCAACCATTTCGGGGTCGCTCCA
>CAYWNI010000141.1:0-7829 GCA_964459525.1 uncultured Lentimicrobiaceae bacterium
ATGAGTCGTCGGCTTATCAATATGGCTTGTATGCTCAAGAAGAACTGTTGCTGGGGAATTTTACCGCAAGGGCTGGCATGAGGTATAATTTTATCAAGAACACCATTGCACTTATTGGCGGTGGACAGCCCGAAGAGCCTCAAACAGACTACAGCAGGTTACTTTGGAGTGCAGGGCTCAAATACCGTTTTAGCGAACGTTTTAGCGTGTTTGCCAACGCTGGCAACAGTTTCCTCACACCGGGGCTAAAGTCGATGGGCGGAACGCTAACTTTGGCCGATCAGGGTGTTTCCGGCAAAAATGGTCAACTTCCTAACCCAAACCTCAAACCTGAATCCGGCATTGCAATAGATTTGGGTGCTTCAGCGAGGTTTTCACGCTTCAAAACCCAGTTTCGCGCTTTTCACATGATGATTGAAGATGCAATTGTTGAAAACAGGGTGAGCGAAAACCCAAGTCAATCGCAATCGGTAAATGCCGGAAACACCACGAGCACAGGGTTTGAGTTAGAATTTACCCACGAGTTAAATGAACAATGGCAGTGGTTTGCTAACGCAACCTATCTGATAACAGATGTGAATAACGACTTAGATCCAGACCAGCAAGGAATGCAAGTGCCCTTCGCTCCTGATTTCGTGGCCAATGCCGGAATTACTTATACTTCCTCTTTCGGACTAACCGCCTTTCCTGTGTTAAACTACACGGGTACTTACTACGACAGCAGCTCAGAATCTGGGAGAAAGTCCTTTACACCTGGAATTCTTGTTAACTTTTTTGTACAACAAGAAATTAGCCACACAAAAAACATCAACTTAGATTTGTTTGGTCAGTTTTATAACCTAACCGACAACAAATATGAAATGCCCTGGCAATTCCAAAACACAGGCTTTTCGATGATGATCGGATTTAAAATCTCGTTCTTATAGTATGTCGGGATGTCGGTTTAAAATATTGTTAATTTGTGTCTTAGCGGTTGTTTCAGGATGTAACGATACCCGAAGCAAAGCTAAGTCCAGCAACAATCCAATTTCAGTTACGGATTTCAGAGGTGAGAAAATCGAACTTAAACAGCCCGTTACAAAGGCGGTTTGCTTGATTGAAAGCACGCTGTCGGGCATTTACATGCTTGGAGCAAAAGATCAGGTAATTGGCATTAGCACAAATGTTTACGATGCTCCTTTGTTTGACTATTACGCTAACTTAGACAGCCGAATTGCCGACAAAACACTGCCCGCCCCCGGAAATTGGGATTTGGTAAGTATAGAGCAGGTAGTCGCCATGCAGCCCGATTTGGTTTTTATTTGGGCCTCTCAAACGGAAACCATTGCACGGCTTCAATCGTTCGGCATTCCTGTTTATGGTGTCATGTTAAAAAGTTTTGGTGATGTAATGAAGGAAATGCAGGATTTGGGGAAATTGTTTGGCAAAGTGGAAAGGGCGAAATCGCTTGAGGATTTCGCAAATGGTGAGCTCAACAAAATACAGACAAATCGTCCAAAAACAGCAAAATCAGCCTACTTCGCCTGGCCACAAGGAATTAACCATACATCAGGAACAGAAAGTACGGTAAACGATTTATTTAACTATGCTGGCGTTGTGAATGCCTGTCCACTCCCCGATGAGCATATTTCAGTAAATATCGAACGCTTGTTGTTCTGGAATCCACAATTAATTGTTCTTTGGCCAGGTTTTAAGGTCAGCAGCGAAAACATTCTTCAAAACGACCAATTAAAATCAATCACTGCCATCGCGCAAAAACAGGTTTTTGAATTACCAGATCCATTTCTGTGCGACTTGTGGACACTTAAAATGATTTATTCAGCCTACCTTGTCAACCAATGGGCGTATCCCGATTCAAGTAGACAAGATGCAGAAATCTACCGTGAATATTTACTCCAAAAGCTTTATCCAACATTAAATGAATAAATCAAGAGGACATAAAAACTTGATTAGGTGGATTTTTTACGGAATACCACTCCCTATAATTTTGATTTCACTTTTTGTTGGCCCAGCAAGTAGCATAAGCGTAACCGACCTTTTCAGAAGCCTGTTTACCGAAAGCTATGAACAACATCAGGTTTTAGCTAAATCCATTGTTTTCGACATCAGGCTTCCACGCATTTTACTCGTGTTTCTTACAGGAAGCGTTTTAGCAGTTACAGGCGCAGCCCTGCAAGCCATATTCAGAAACCCCTTGGTGGATCCATATATTTTAGGATTAAGCTCAGGAGCGGCATTTGGTGCGGCTTTGGGATTAAGCACAGCTTGGTTGCCCGTTCAGCTTAGCGCTTTCGTTTTCGGACTTGTGGCTGTCGGCGTTAGTTATTTCATGGCCCGAAAGCATGACCAAATCAATATTGTCAGCTTGATTCTGGCTGGCATCATCACCAACGGAATTTTCACGGCCTTACTCACGATTGTTCAGGTGCTTAGCGACCCATTCAAGCTTCAGAGTATCGTGCACTGGATGATGGGCAATTTTCAACACGCCGGATGGAGTGCCTTCTGGAGTGCATTGCCTGGTGCTTTGGTTGGCTTGGTTGTTTTATTTTTGCTGCGATGGAAACTCAATGTGTTGGCTATGGGCGATCAGGAAGCTGTAACCTCGGGCTCAAATTCAAAACAGCTGAAATGGTGGGTGTTAATTGCCGCAACGCTTTCCGCCTCTGCTGTCGTGGCTGTTAGCGGAATTATCGGGTTGTACGGTTTGTTAATTCCTCATGCCGTGCGCATGCTTTTTGGTGTTGACAACAAAGCAACGCTCATTTTCAATGCAACTCTGGGGGGCTCGTTTCTGGTTATCATCGACGATTTAAGTCGTTCGCTAACCAGTTTTGAAATTCCTATAGGAGTTTTCACCATGCTAATCGGCGCTCCATTTTTTATCTGGTTACTTAAAAAATCAAATATCGGATGGGAACAATGAAAACTTTGATGCAATTGAGCAACCTGAATTGCGGCTACCCGAACAGAGAAATTCTGCATGACATAAACCTGTCTATCGAAGAACAGACCCTTACAGTAATCATGGGGCGAAATGGAAGCGGAAAAACAACACTGCTAAAAACGATGGCTGGCCTTCTGCCTTTCAGCGGTGAAATCATGCTTTTCGGAAAAACAATGGCCACTATGGGTCTTACGGAAAGAACTTCTTTACTGGCGTTTTTATCACAGCAACATAAGGGTGTTTTTTCGTTTACGGTGAAGGAGGTTGTTATGACCGGAAGGGCTGGGTTTGTCCGGTTTTTACCGACAAAAACAGATCAAAAAGCAGTAGATGAAGCCATTGAGAAAGCGGGAATCAAATCGCTAGAAAACAGGTATTACACCGAACTTTCGGGTGGCGAGCAGCAACTTGTAATGATTGCCAGACTCCTGGCTCAGCAGTCGCCGCTATTGCTTATGGATGAGCCGATAAGCCATCTGGATTATCCCAACCAGATAAAAATTCTTGAGCTGTCGCAGGCATTGGTTAACGACGGAAAAACAATTGTCATGATCCTTCACGACCCTAACCAAGCTTTTCGGTATGGGCAAAATTTTCTATTTGTCGATGATGGCAAAGTTATTCAAGCTAAAGACGAAAAACCCTGGAACGAACCTGCTTTTGATTCCATTGTAAACCACACTTTAAAACCGATACAGCAAGGAAAGGAAATTGTTTTTGTGCCGAAATAACTCCTAGCATTTCTAAAATGTGATTTTTTATTTCTACCTTTGTGAGGTATTATTTACAAAATTTGAGGTTTAGCAGATCCACTTTATGCTTTTGGTCCTAAAAAACGTATTCTTATGAACCCAAGTACAGCAGAAATCAAGAATTATCTACATAAGCTTGTTGTTGAGACCGACGATGAAAGTATTCTGAGCAAGGTACAGGCTTATTTTACCACTTTAAAAGGCAATAACGTTGATTGGTGGGACACTATTTCCAGTCACGAAAAGAAATCTATTGACATTGGAATACAACAACTTGATAACGGAGAAGCGATACCTAACGAAAAAGTAAAACAAAAAGTAGATATTTTACTTAGCAGAAAATGAAAGAATATCACATCTCTTGGTCTCCTTTAGCTGAAGAAACATATCTAAAAACACTCTCCCAAATACTTGACAATTGGACATTAAAAGAAGCTGAAGACTTTGCGATTAAAGTTGAAAGTCTATTGAAAAAGCTAAAAACACATAAACACCTTTGCCCCCCTTCCAGCAAACGAAAAAACCTAAGGCGCTGTGTTATAACACTCCAGACCTCAATAGTCTATCAAATTAAAGACAATGGCATAGAAATTATCACCTTTTTCGATAACCGAAGTGCGCATCGGTATTAAAAAAATAGGTCTGCTAAGGGTAATAAATATGTTTCAAGCCTAAAGCATTCTTCCAAATTTCCAAAAAACCTTTCATAAAAAAAAGCCTTTCGCAGCTAACACCGCAAAAGGCTATTCCATTCAACATCAATTGGTTTATTTCCTAAACACTTCACCAGACCCTTTGGCATCTACTTGAACCTTGGTAGGATTTCCACGGTAGGTTAAATCGCCGGAGCCATTTAATTGAGCGCGCAACGATTCTGCTACAGTAAGCACAATATCGCCAGAACCAAAACCAGAAACATCAGCATTTACAGCTTTGAGTCCGTAACCATTAAAGTCGCCTGATCCGGTTTGTTTTAAGGTAAAAGCGACACAATTTCCCGAAAGCTCCACATCGCCGCTGCCCGACACATTTACTGTGCACGACTCAACACGAAGGTCGGTGGCATCCACATCACCACTCCCACGAACTATTAAATTGTACTCGTCTTTGACTCCTGAGATTTCCACATCACCAGAGCCATTTATCTCCATTTCAACACCTTGCGCATCGATCAAAGCATCCAGATCCCCTGAGCCATTTATTTTAACAAACAGCCTGTTGGTTTTAAAAGTTTCATCTATACGAATATCGCCAGAACCCATACTCAATATTTTGTCGAGCATTGGTACGGTAATGTGCACTTCGAGCACCTTTACATTGAACAACCGATTTTTTTTCATATCCACCACCAAAACACCATCCTCCACACGGGTTTCAAGGTATTCGATAACATCTCGATCGGCACTTACACGCACCTGTTGCGCATCTCCCTGCCGTATATACACATCGGCAGAGCATAACAATTTAAGTCCGTTAAACGCAGGCAGTTCACGGTCTTCGCTAGCCACTGGGCTTGCTTTTCGAGCAAAAGCAGCAAAGGTTAACGAAATTAAGAGAGAAATAGTTAAGACTCGAAAAATTGATTTTGTATTCATGATTTTAGTTTTAAAGGATTATTTAATTTTTACAGAACCATAAGTGGAATTAACTGTTACGGATGATTTAGTTTGCTGGTTATCACCAACTATTGCTTTAATTTTACGCTCAGAAAAATCACTTCGGATGTCTTGCTGAATTTGGATTTTTTGTTGTGGAATATCTAACTGACCGAATTCTGAATTCATATCGAGTCGATACGATGCGCCAGAGTCGATATACAAGGCCGCACTACCAAAATCGGTATTCAGGTTAACGAACTCAAAACTTGGCGATACATTTTTAATTTGCACTCCTCCATAGCTCATTTCGAGGGATGCGCTGCTGATGAGCTGATCAATGGTGATATTTGAAAACTCCGACTCAACATCAATAGTAGAAACAGAAACCAGACTTAAACTACCCCCGGCAAATTCGCCAGAAACGCGGTTTACCTTTCCTGCTACTAAGTCAGAAAAGTCAGACTCGACCTCAAGTTTATCGGCCTCTCCTATTTTAAGTTTGCCGTAGCTAAGCTCAATGTCAGCTACCGAAATCAAGTCGATGGTGGCTTTACCGAAACTAAAGCTCAGTTCATTACTTGCTCCGGTAAGCGATGCGGCAAGGAACTCACCGTACTGGCTTTCGATCTTAGAATTACCGGAAACATCACCCACATAGGCACTTCCAAAGCTATGTTCTAAATCGAGCATCACCCAATCCGGCATCATGATCTCCATTGTTATTTCAATTTTTTGGCTGCCATCATTCCTCCCTGTTTTGAGCTTACAAATACTCGAAACCTCTTGTGAATTTCCTGTTGCTGATGCTTTTATTTGCGCCATAACATCTGCCGCTTTTTGGTCATTTCGTGCTGTAACACGCGCCGTAATTTTTACGGATATTACTGGCTTATCCCAGTTTTTACAATACACATCGCCAAATTCGTGCGATACATTGAGATGAACGCCACGGTTCACGTCAAATTGTTTGTCCACCAACACCTTTTCTATCGTTTCGCCCGCATACATACTTTGTAATCCTGCGGTGAAAAATAGCACTACAAGGGTTGCGAAACAAGTAGTCATTTTTCTTTTCATGATTTAATTATTAAGGTTTAAAATTGTGTAAAAGGCTCGCCAACACGGAAACCTTTGGCCGCCATATTGGTTTGCGTTGAAATATTATCTATAATTTCTGATTTTTTTCGCTGGGTATTAACAAGTGCTGCGCGCACTGCCTCGTTACCAGGGTTTTTCACGTATTCCTTTTCGATACTCAGCAACTGGGCATCGAGTTTTTCGATTTGTTTTTGTGCAAATTTCTGCACCCTGTCTGTCTCGTTAGTGCTATGGCTTTCTTTAGAAATATTGTTGGCTTCGGCTAGGGCTTTTTGGTTGTAATAGTCCAAAGTTTCAGTGAGATCGAGGGGAAGCTTGATACTGCTAATTTTAGTTGCGTTTGAAGCAATCGTAGTTTTTGCAGGCTCAAAAACCAGCCAAACAATGCTCACCAACAAAAGCAAAGTGGCTGCAACCCTAAAAACAAGCGACTGGATTTTACGTCGCTGGTTTCTAGACTGTTCCGCCTTTAGTTTTGTCAAAAACCTTTGTTCATGACCTAACCTTGGTTCTTCAGCGGCCAGAGTGCTCGCATTTTTCCTAATAAACTCTTCAATATTCAACATAACTGTCCTCCTTATGCAACTTGTTTTTACGCAATGTTTTTATCTCTTGCAAAAGCCGTTGTCTGGCTCTCGAATACCTTGTTCTTACGTTGTTGTATTCTAGTCCCAAAATATCACCTATTTCTTCATAGCCCATTCCTTCAAACAAATGCAACGAAAGAATCAATCTGTACTGATCGGGCAAGGCAGCCATCGCTTTTTTCACCTCTTCTAGACGGTATTCAAGTTCTAAATCGGATGGAGATTCCCTTTCACTGGTATCTACCATAAAATCAATCTTTACATCAATAGGCAAAAAGGTTTTCCGACGACCAACCTCGTCAAGCGATTTATTTATCACAATTCGTTTCAGCCAGGATCCAAATTTGTGGCTGTCCTCAAGCTGCTCAATTTTCTGAAAGGCATGAATAAATGCATCCTGCATCACATCCTCAGCCTCGCACTGACTATTAACTATGCGCATTGCCGTGTTATACATGGCCTTATTGTAGAGCGCATAAAGCTCCATCTGGGCTTTTTGGTTGTTCTTTCTACAGGTTTCAACCAAATGTGCGTGCGGATATGTTGTCGATTTCTCTTCCATTTTTTATATCATCGCAATAGTGACCCCAAATTTTAAAATTGTTACACCATTCATCCAATGTTTTCAAACTTTTTATAAAAATACTGCTTTATGCTATACCTGCTTAACAAGAATAAAAGCTTTCAAAGTCAACTTATTTTTATCCCATCAACATTTACCAACGATTTGATTGTTATTTTTGTCAAGATAGAAAACCAAAAAAATGAAAAAAACGCACCAACTATTTACTGAGCTCGGGGCAACCTATCCAATACTAATGGCCCCTATGTTTTTGGTAACCAATGT
>CAYWNI010000142.1:0-1161 GCA_964459525.1 uncultured Lentimicrobiaceae bacterium
TTTTAAAATGGGGCACTACGACTCCGCAATCCGGGACTATAAAACATCGCTCGAGTATAGACAACTGCACAATGCCGGGAAGGAGTATATTGCGCCCACGCTCCAAAATATTGCAGGGGTTTGTTACAAAAACAACAACTTTAATGAGGCGCTTGAGTATTTTACCCAAGCATATACCATGTATGTAGAACTAAAAGATTCTGCCATGATGGCCCGTTTGTTGAGCAACATGGGAAGTACACAAAAAGCTCTTGGCGACACCAGTATGGCTATTGCCAGCTATGAAAAGGCTTTGGAATTGGTAACGAAATTGGGAGAAGTGAGTACCCAGATTAATGTGCTAAATAACCTGGGAACGACCTATCTGCAAACAAAGAGGTACGAAAAAGCGCATCTTTTTATTCAAAATGCCCTCGATTTAAATTCTTCAGGAAGGTATCAGGGTGCCTTAGCAACAAGTTATTTGTACATGGGGATGTTTTTTTTAGAGAAAAAAAACTACAACAAAGCCCTTGAGTTTGGAACGAAATGCCTTGAATTATCAAAAAAATTAGGGAAACGTAACCAGTTGGAAAACATTTATTTACTCCTTTCTGATGCCAGCCAGGGGCTAGGTGATTTAAGCGCATCGCTAGGATATTTTAAACTTCACAAGCTGATGCACGACAGCATTTTTAATGAAGAAAGCCGTGCCAATTACAACAAACTTCAAGTAGAGCTTAAAACAACCCAGAAACAACGAGAGATTGAGCTGCTTAAAAAAGAGCAGGAAAAACTAGCACTGGAGCAAAAGATTGAAAAAACCCAACACACCATAATCCTTGTAGTTATGGTGGTAATGATACTTTTTCTTGTTGTAATAGTATATGTGATATTGCTTAAAAGGAAAAAGGATGGTCAAATACACCACCAAAAAGAATTGGTTCACAAAAAGCAGAAACAACTGGCTTTGGCTGAGTTGGAAAAAAGTAAATTGAAAGAAGAGGAGCTTGAGCAATCTATCCTTTACAAATCGAAGCAACTCAGCACACATGCCCTACACATGATGCAGAAAAACAGCATAATGCAGGATATTCAAACAGATATTAAAACGCTTTCCAAAAAAACCTCAGCCGATGAAAAGCCGGAATATAAACGCATTAATTTCCAAATCAATCAGAG
>CAYWNI010000142.1:1171-7781 GCA_964459525.1 uncultured Lentimicrobiaceae bacterium
GACAAAGATTGGGATGTGTTTAAACTCTATTTTGAAGACGTGAACCGCGATTTTTATAAAAACATCAACCTTATAAACCCCGAACTTACCACCAACGATCACCGTTTATGCGCCCTCATCAAGCTGAATATGAACAGCAAGGAAATGGCTTCGGTACTCAACGTGGCACCCAACAGCATCAAGAGTTCGCGCTATAGGCTCAAGAAAAAATTGGGTCTCGACATGGAAGCTGATTTGGAGGAATTTATCAGGGGGTTGGTGTAGGTATTCATGCCCCTACTTCCCAATGTCATTAAGTTAAATTCCCATTCGAAAAATGAACGTCATTGCGAGCCTGCCTGCCATGCCTCCGGCAAATAAACCGGCAGGGAGGCAATCTCGATAAATAAGGCTAAATGAGATCGCGTCGCTAGGCTCGCGATGACGTTAAACCCTTAACTTAATGACATTGTCTACTGGTCAGGAAATAAAAATGTCAATTTTATTCTTCGGGAAAGTCTTCTCCCTTTAGTTGTAGACTATAAATTTTCGTCCCTCCATAAGCAACACCTAGGCCCAGAAACCAGTGTGTCAATTGATAAAACACAAACTCCGGCTTCAACCAAAATTAACATCAATACCATACTGCTTAAAATAACCAACTACTAATTTCTTTTTGTCTTCTGGATAAATCGCACGAAGACTTTCTTTATCAGCTATATTACTTTCAATACCAAGACTATCAAACTTCTTTAACCACATTGGGTTATTTGGCAGCAGCATGGTTTTTGGAACTGAAATTGAACTATAAAAAGCGGCAATTTCAAGAATATTTGCCTCGGTATCAGTTATATTTGGAATTAATGCAGTCCGGGGCGACAGTATAAATTTTTGTGTAATACTTTGTTTCTGAAGTCGTTTGTAATTATCCAGAATTTTTTTATTATCAACTCCACACCAGTGTTTATGTTCTAATGGATCAATGAATTTGATATCATAATATATTTCATCAATATATGGAAGTACTAATTTCTCGAATACTTCATAGTCAAAATGCCCGGAAGTTTCCAATAAGGTATGAATACCAATATTTTTTAGTTTTTGCAGTAATACTGAAACGAATGGCATATTAAGAGTAGCTTCACCTCCTGATAAAGTTACACCCCCACCTGATGTTTCAAAATAACTTTTGTACGGTAGAATTCTATTAATAATATCATCTGTACTCATGCCAATTGCTGTTGGCTTCAAAGCAGTAGATGGACACACTTCAATGCAATAAAAACAATTATTACAAAGCTCTCGATTTATAAAGTGCTGGAAGTCAAATGAAATTGCATTTACGGGGCATACATCCATACAAGCGCCGTCTGCAATGCATTTTTGATCATCCCACCATAGTTCAAGGGTTTGCTTTTTACCCTCAGGATTTTGACACCATGCACAATTTAGTGGACACCCTTTAAAAAACACAACACTACGAATACCCGGACCATCATCTAACGAATTGTGTTTAATATCAAAAATAAGTGTTTCTTCCAATCGTTAGATTTTAAATTCAGTTCTACCAATAATCTCTAACTGTAAATCTTGCTGCATGCGAGTATAATATCCGGTATAACCAGAAACACGAGCAATAAGATCAGGATAGAATTCAGGATGTGCCATTGCATCCTTAAGAGTATCAGTATCTACAATATTTATTTGAATTTGCATTCCTCCGTTTATGAAATACGTTTGAATGTAATTAGCAATATGATCCACATTTTGTTTATGCGTGTCTGTTTTTGAGCATGAAAGACGAACATTAAATGTGTAATTATTATCACAGTTTAAAGGGTTAATACTTGCCACATCATTCAAATTATCTAGTATGTTATTTGAAGCAAGTGGATTTGGTGTAAGTCCTGATGTAAATGGTTTACCTGCATATCGGCCAGATGCTGATGCACCTGAAACACGACCATATACGGTGTGATTGTTATTTGTTCGATAGCCTGGAAAATAGCACCCTCCCCTTCCATTGTTATGTTTATGCATATAATCAGCGATCATAGTTGTAACGCGATCAACCATTTGGCGTCCGCTTTTGTCACCTGACCCAAATTTAGGCACTTTGTTTTCGATATATGCATGCATGCTTTCATAGCCCTTAAAATCAGCATCCATTGCCATTTTAATCTCATCAAAAGTATATTTCTTATCTTCAAAAATAACTTTCTTAATCACTAGTAATGAATCTACGACATCTGACAAAGCAGTAAATGCGCCGCCTGAAGAGTTATACTTTGCTCCTCCATGAGTCATTCCAACCCCATCTTTAATGCAATTTTCCAATAAAGCAGAACTCAATGGGGCAGGCATTAATTGTTGTTGAGCCTTTAAAATTTGAATTGATGCCTCGGTGGCTTGTTTGTATATAAAGTCGAATTGAGTTTTAAAGGCATTATAAAATTCATCAAACGTACTAAAGTCTTCCAGCTTACCTGTTTTTGGTCCAAAATCCCAACGAGCTGACGGGTGGTACCCATTGTATATTGCCATTGTTAACGGAACCATTAAATTAGAATCTAGGTCACCAGTTGCGCCAAAATGTTTACCTTGAATAATAGGTTCAACACAACCGCAAGCTACCCAATCACGCACATCTTTTATATCCCAACCATGCTGACACAACGAATTAATTATAGCCTCATCGTTATGTACAGATGGAGTTCCGCTTGTAATGTAATTTAGTTCTGCAACTCGCCTAATATATTCAGTACTATTTACCCCAACCATATAACGTGCATCCATATCAGGGTCGTTAAGTGATAACATCTCAGCGACCTTTAGTACTATATAAGTCATGTCGTTAACAGCATCTTTTCCTTCAGGAGTAACACCACCCACCATTACCGATGTAACACCCGGCGCACCTGAGTTTTGCCATGAAGCAACTGTTGCTGCTGCGACCAAGTGACTGGTGAAGCGCAAAAATAAATCCCCAACAAGCTCAATTGCAAACTCTATATAAGCTTCTCGTTCATTTTCAGGTAATTTTTTTAAGTCTGCCTCAAAATATGGCTGCAGAATCTGATCAAGTCTGCCAATAGTAATGCTCTCATCCATGGCATCTAAACACGAACCAATAAACATAATCCATAGTGTTTGAACAGCTTCATGGAGTGTTTCAGCCGGTTTTTCAGGAACACGTTGAAGGGTATTGTAAATTTCTTTAAGCTCTTTCTTTCGAATTGGATCTGTTTCATTTTTGGCTTCTTCTTCAGCAATCTTTGCAAGATTTTTAGTGTATGCTAACATTCCATCCAATGAAGCAGTAAGTGCTTCCCAGGTATTCTTCTTATCAACATTGGCTTTTTGATACTCCTGGGAACTCTTACCAAATTCGAGTATATTTTCATGTATTTCCTTCTTCATATTACCCAGACCAACTTTAACAACCTTATCATAGCCAGGAGCTCCAGGATTTAACGACACAAGTCCCCACAATCCAAAACAAAACATGCGGTCATTAATTTTTGCTGATAAAGGGTAATCATTATCATCCTTCCACTTCTGTTGTATATATTTGTCTCTCCAAAACGGAAAAACATATCTGCTCAGAGTATTCTTGGTTTCATCACTAACATAAAATGGATCAAGCTCACGATATGCAATTGTATTGAGCTCACCCCATATGGACCAGCCAACTGTATATGGCTGATTTACAGAGCCGCAAATTGGATTAGTGGTTATAGTTCCTGCAAGTAAATCATTTTCACGAATAAGGGGTTTTTTATTTTTCATAAGATATTCAAACCCTTTTGCTGTTCGCAACATTGGATCCCATCGAGCACCATCTTTCTGGGTATCAAAACCATTATCTACATAATAATCCGTAAGTAGTTTACCTTGCTCTGCAGTTACTTCCGGCATTGTATTTAGATGATCTTCTTTAAATTTTTTAAGTCTGGGAAAGTCTTCAAGTGTATATTTTGAAAGGTAAGGTTCATCGAGCCATTTCACACCAGGGTCGATTTTTTCAGCTTTAAGTCTGCTTTCAATACGTTGTTTTTTCATATTACGTACCGGATCCTTGGCCATTTCAAAGGCTGCTAAATTTTCCTTTTCGTGGACCTCTTTCTGCACTTCAAAACCCTTGATATCATCTTGCCAGGTGAGCAGGCTTATCAAATAATTAACATAACCAAATATGGAAAGGTTTCCCTCGATACGCACTCGGCTAGCTAAAAACATCCTAATGGCCTCATCAGAATTTGCATTTATGTATTTGTCAAACTCTTCGGTGGAATCGAAAATAAGCGTAGCATCTGCATCCACATCACACTTATCTTTAATTATACTAAAATTACCATCCTTAATTACAATTGTCGTTTTAATCGACTCTTCTTGTGTTTTAATTCCAATTACGGCATCTATTGGACCCAATACACCAATCATTTCTTTACTGTATTTCTTATCCCCGTTAAGAGCGTCAGCAATTCCGGTTAATGTATCATTCAATAATTGTGAGGCTTTTATACCAGCCTTATCGTTTGTTTTTTTTGAAATACTATTTTTAAGTTGATCCATGACATGGGGTTTATTGATTTTTATCATTATTGTTAGTCAGGTCTTTATAGGTAAATAGCGATCTGAGTTTGTCGATGAACTCACCACCAAGTATAAATAAGCTGGCAATGAATATTGCATCAATAGACAAGAATATATAGAGCAAATTGTTTAAACCAATAATATCAACATAATCAAAATAAAGAACTATTTCTGTTAATATTGATGGTATAGATAGGGTTAAAATAAACAATATTATCCCAATACGATATCGTAACCTACTAATGGACTTGTGAGTATCTTGACCCCCATTTTTGGAAAATATACGCTTAAACTTTACTTTAATCAAATTAATAAAGTCTTTGCCAAGTAAAACTACAGAAATGGCGAAGGCTCCTTCGGCAGTGATAAGGGTAATTGATGAAATTGACAATGCCTCGGTAGTTGTAAAATGTAAAAACGGCATTATTATAAATACAAATGCATAGGGTATCCATGAGTATGTAAAAAGCGCGATGCCTAGGTAAAATTTCCAATTTCTTTTCATTTCTAGTATTATTAATTTATTATTTCTTTTTTAGGTCAGTAACCTTTACTAACCCAAAATACAATCCTTAAAAACTAACTCTTCGCGGGTGATTCAAAGTTTAAAAAAAAGATTTGAAATTTTTTTCTAATATACAAAATGAATTAGTACCAAACTGCTATTGTGCAAGATGTTACAATAAAGCTTGTCACTCTTCTAAACTTTCTTTCCCTTCCTGGTATAGATTATAGATTTTTTTTCCACCATAGGCTGCTCCAAGTCCAATAAGAATAAACAGTCCGCCACCGATGGGAGCTCCCCCACCGTTTCTGTTATTCTGAGTATTTCCATCCTCTCCCGGAGGGTTTGGAGGTCCTTGAGAAAATACCTGAAAACCCATTGACATGATACCGATGATTACTATACTTCTAATTTGTTTTATTGCCATTATTTTCATCACTAATATGTTTTATCTTATGAATACTTTAACTGTTTTTGTTTCGCTATTTTTTGTTACCCGAACAATAAAATAGTTGTTGGCTGATTTTAAAGGAATGCTTACCAACTCTCCCCCAGGAATACTTTGTTCTTGAACTTTTTGGCCTGAGAGGTTAAAAAGCTGAAGGCTTCCGGATTCGTTTGTGGCAATACCCTGTGAATTAACATAAAGTGTACGGTTAGCCACATAGATGTTTATATTTTCATTGGGGTTTTGTACGGTGGGATCATCAACACCATTAGGTGAGGATTTGAAATGAAGCAGGAAGCGTCCAGGATCATCTCCTGAGTTTGCAGTAAAATTATATCTTGAATCATTATTCATATCCTGTATAATCCCCGTTTTGAGGTCTTCCAGTTTTATGTTCACGTCAGGAAGGTTTTCCAACTGTGACAAAGTGAAGGTATATTCGCCATCAATAACCTGAGTAAGGAAAAGAGGAACTGTTTTTTCATCAAGATACAAAGGTTCAAGAGCGTTAATACTTAGTTTACGATTGTTTTCGGTAACAAATATTTGTGGGAGATCGGTACTGGAAATAAGCTTGTCAGCATCACCCCTTAAATCAAAATCTGATGTGCCGTTTTCAGGAAATCCAACAAAAACAGTATTGCCATGATCACCAAAATCCATTTGCAATCTGACGAAAGGACTCTCATTTTGCTCAGTAGTTGATTTATAGAATACTGTTGAACTATGCACTCTCGCATCGGCAGGAATAGTGAAATTCCCGGCAGAGCTAGCTTTTACGAAAAATCCCTGGTTTATGGGTATTATACCATCTGTTAAATCGCCAGTTGAACCGTTCCATGTCCTATAGTCTCCACCATTATAATCATTATCCCATACATATGCTGTGCCGGTAGTATTAGCACCCCATGAGCCTTCGTCCCAATCGATGGAAGACGTGAAAGGATTACCAAGGAGATTCCATCCCTCTGTGTCTCCACTGCCGCTGTAAGAAAGACTTACATCTAGATTGGTCAATCTCATTGAACCAATCATACTAGCAACCTTAAAACCATGATATTGATTGTCATCAATCCATACTG
>CAYWNI010000143.1:0-7704 GCA_964459525.1 uncultured Lentimicrobiaceae bacterium
TGTCGACACAGCCGGACTGCGGGAGTCGACCGACGAGATTGAGAACATGGGCATGGCGCGCACTTACGACAAAATGCAGCAAGCCAGCATCATACTATATGTTTGCGACATCAGCACCATGAACGACCTTGAAATTGAAACCATGCTGCATGAATACAACAGCTACATAAATGACAAAAACAAACATTTTATATTGGTGGCCAATAAAATTGACAAGATGGAACAACTCCCCACCCACTTGCGTGAAATGTTTGATCTGGATTCGGTTTTTGTATCGGCCAAGCGAAAGGAAAACATACATAAGCTTACAAAGAAACTCGTTTCGGTTGTACAAAACACGAACATCGACACTGGGGTGATGGTAAATAATTCGAGGCATTACGAAGCACTTTCACACGCACTTACAGCTTTGCAGCAGGCCGAGCAAGGTTTTCAAAACCAAATCCCCTCCGACTTGATCGCGATAGACATCCGACAGGTACTGTATTACCTCGGAACCATAACTGGCACAGTATCAACAGACGAGATATTGGGGTCGATTTTTTCTAAGTTTTGTATCGGAAAGTAAACCCCTTTCTCTTATTTGCTAATCAGTTGTTTTTCTTCCTATTACGCTAATTATATTACCCTTTTTTATTGCTTATTTGCTCTTTTTTGGTTATTTTTGTTGTCTAATTGTTGCCCAATCGATTATATTTTGTTGCCGGGCAACACAAAATAACTAAAATGAAAGTAGCTCTTCGCCAAAGAAAAAAAGGTGACAAAATTAGTCTCTACCTCGATTTTTATCATAAAGGTAAGCGTTCGTATGAGTACCTTAATCTATACCTCTTCCCTACTCCCGAAAGTGGCAGATTAACTAAAGCTCAAAAGGACCATAACAAAAACAACCTCGATCTTGCAGAAAATATCCGCGCAAAAAAACACCTGGAAATTCAAGGTAATGTATATGGATTTGCAAACAAATCGAAACTAAATGCCAGCTTTCTCAAGTATTTTGAAATGCTCACTATCAAACGAAAAGATAGCACCGGTAATTATGGCAACTGGGACAGTACGCTCAAGCACTTGAAAAAATACATAAAAAACGACATCACTTTTGGTGAGATCGATAAAAATTGGCTGGAAGACTTAAAAGAGTATTTCGAAACAACTAAAACAAAATCTGACAAAAAATTATCTCAAAATTCAAAGCTCTCCTATTTTAATAAGGTAAAAGCTGCTTTAAAGCAAGCCCGTAAAGACGGAATCATCATTATTAATCCCGCAGAAGAAGTTGAGGGTATCAAAGCCGAAGAATCTCAACGCGAGTTCCTTACTTTGGAAGAGCTACGGTCTGTGGCAAAGGCTGACTGTGAAATTGAAATTTTAAAAACAGCTTTTCTTTTTTCCTGCCTTACCGGATTAAGGTGGTCTGATATAAATAAGTTGTTATGGTCTGAAGTACAACATTCCAATGACTTTGGCTATTACATCCGTTTTCGACAACAAAAAACCAAGGGAGCCGAAACCCTCCCCATATCTGATGAAGCTAGAGAAATGCTGGGCGAACCTGATCTACCGCATGAACGCGTGTTCAAAGGACTCAAATACAGCGCCTGGCATAATATTAAATTACAACAATGGGTCATGCGCGGTGGTGTATCTAAAACAATAACCTTTCATTGTGCACGACACACCTATGCAACACTTCAACTATCTTTGGGTACTGATATCTATACCGTTTCAAAGCTTCTTGGTCATAAAAATATCAGTACTACTCAGATTTACACTAAAATTATAGACGAAAATAAAAAAGTAGCCGCAAATAAAATTCAGATAAAATTATAAAACTATGTATAATAATACCTATGATAGTATTTCAATATTTATTCAAAGCTTAAACAAAGCTTCGGTAACCTATAAAGGTGAGGTAATTGAAATAAATGGAGATTCTCTTGTAAATGAGGAAATCAGATTTAATTTCAGTAACGGTATTGCTGATTACCAAGGTACATTGAATAATCAATATAATGATGCTACCCAACTAATCAATTCAAAATTGATGCAGATCTATCATAAAGCTAATAAACTTATATATATCAATAAATTATATGCAGATATTGTAGCTATGCAATTATTACTGAATAAAGACTCGGGCAAATACACTCACAGGCTTTTTACATCGTCAAACATATCTGAAGAAGAACCTTATGTATCCTATAAAATAACTGAAGATAATATCCAGGATCAGTATTACTGGATGAACCATTATTTATATAAATTCAAGTTTTACCTTGAATTATTAAAGCAAACAGTTGAGATTTCTGTTGAAAATGATTTTCCATTACCAAATGACCTTTCTGTTGATCCAAATGCTTCTACTACTGACAAACCACTTGAATTTATGAGTCATTTCTTTACAAGAAATGGTTTTAATCAACTTTATCAAAGTTTTTTACCAACAGAAGAAGATGATGAATATGGGTATATTGAGAAATATGATAAAGAAAATGAAGTCATTACATACGAAGACTATAATCCAGATACAGATCAATATGAGGTTTGGAAAAAAGATTTCAAGATTATTTTGCAAAACAAATTAGTTGAGGAGTATTTAAATTCAAGAAAATTATTAGAATATCATATTGACTCATTACATACTATTGAAGAAATTAAATTATTCCTTTTACAAACAATATATAAAATTAAATACCTACGCTTCTCTATTTTAAACAATGTAAATCTTAACAAATACCCAATAAATGTACTTGTAACCGAAGCCTTGATAAAACATATATATATTAAATATGCACCCTTTTGTCCTGAGCCAGATGAAGAAATTAATGCCTTAGTACTTAAACCTGATAGTAATATTAAAATCCAACAAAATATACCACAACTGCCTAAATCACGCATTAAGGCATTTGAATGGAAAACTAAAGACACTGTCAGAAATACTACAATCTTATTTCAAAAACTTACTTCTCATCAGATTATACATAAGGAAACAGACATGACAATCTTCCATAACTGTTTCACAGGCGTAAGCCTAGAACAACCGCAACAAATTAAATGGATTGACAAAGCAAAAAGTGGTTATTACAACAAGGCATCCCTTTTCTATTTACTTAATACACTGGCAGCTAATAACTTAATTCATGAAAATAGTGATAATACAACTTTATTTAAGAGAATAATGATGATTTTTGTAAAAGGTGATGGTAAGCCGTTTGAAAATCTAAAAGTTAGCAATACTACATCATCTAACCCAAACATTAAAAAAACAAAAACTCAAAAGAATATCGACTCAATTATCAAAGTACTATTAAATGTCAAAAGTGTTATTTAAAGCTTTACTTTTTACCTTAACCTTAATACTCAAACCTTAACATCTCCTGTTAAGCTTCTTTTATTTACCCTACATTTACTTTATATACTCTTATTATTCAGGGCGTTGAACCCAAACTCATACTGTTAAGGTTTATTGTATAAATCACATATGGAGTATTTTTTGAAGGTCGTTAAACAATTAAAACTTTTAAAAAATATTTATATGGAAACAGAAATTTTCAAAAAACTTGTTCAAATCGAAAACCTGGTCACAGGTCAATCCTTACTCAAAAAGGATGTATTGAATTTCCGTGAGGCCTGCCTCTATCTTGACATCAGCGCTTCCCACCTTTACAAACTAACATCTCAAAAACGTATCCCCCACTTCTGCCCTGAAGGCAAACGACTTTTCTTTAATAGACTAGAGTTAGATCGATGGCTTCAAAGAAACCGTCAATTATCTGTAGGTGAAATTGAACAACAAGCATCTGATTATTTACTGACTAAAAAAGTAAAATCATGAAAAATTCTACTTTCAACCTCATCACCGCAAAACTCGATTTTGCCGAAACCATTCTTAAAAGGACCGCAGTCTTCAACCCCTACATTACCAATCAGGAGTTCATGAAACTACTCAACCTAACGGATCAGGATGCACAATCTATCAGGCAGCGTAAACTCATTCCATTCCAACATATCGACAACATTATAGCCTACAAATTACTCGATGTAAGGACATATGTCAACAGTTTCTACGGATCAAACAACAGTTCTTCCAATGTCTAGCCTCAGTACGTCACTATTCCTCAACTTTACTGAGAATAAAGGTACCGCCTCACTCGATGAGATTCTTCAGCAAATCAAAAGTGACGTATGCAAGAAAGAAATTGAAAATATACGCAAGTTAACCAGTGAAGGCAACAAGGATGGAGCTGATAAGCTAAAACACCACCTGCCTGCCTTCACGCCCTCAGGGGTGTTCTCCAATGGCCGAAAACTGGACTTGCTTAAAACCTACAACCCGGTTATCGGCCTCGACTTCGACAATGTCAATGGCGAGCTACCTGCCCTCATTGAAAAAGTCAATGCCATTCCCACTACCTACTGCTCTTTCATAAGTCCCCGTGGCAACGGACTGAAAGTCTTTGTAATCACCAATAGCACTCAGGATTCTCACCTGAGTGCCTTTAATCAAGTTGCCGACCTCTACGAACAGGAAACAGGAATCAAATCAGACAGGTCGGTAAAAGATATTCCCCGTTTGTGTTTTTTCTCGTACGACCCTAATTTATTCCTTAATCCGGAAAGTCAGGTTTTTCAAGTTACGGAACAGCCTAAAAATCCCACCAATAATTCCGAACCTTTATCTGACTACGCTTCAATTTTCGAAGCGTGTGTCCTTCAAACTGTAAAATCAAAAACATACCATAACGGCGATCGCAACAATTTTATCTATGCCCTTGCTTGTAATTGCAACCGCAGGGGTATCCCTCTCGAACAGGCCGTCCAACTATGTTCACAATCATACGATCTTAATGTCAGCGAGTTAAACTCTGCCATCAAGAGCGCATACAACAAATACAGATCCGAGTTTGCTGCTTCTGCCAATGTTGCATCCTTGCAACATCAGGAAGAACCCATCCCCGATGACAATTTCCTCAAGAAAACTCCCTCCATCGACAACTATTATTATGATCAAATGCCCGAGATCATTAAAAAAGGAGTCATAGCGTTTACAGATCCCCGCGAAAGGGATGTTTTCTTCACCGGTGCATTGAGTATCCTCAGTGGATGCCTTCCCAATGTCGAGGGAGTTTATAACCGACAAACGGTGTACCCAAACCTTTTTTCATTTGTCATCGCTCCTCCTGCTTCGGGTAAAGGTGCACTTAAATTTAGTAGGGCACTTGGCAACAAAATACAGGAAAGTATGTTGCTCGAAAGTCAGGAATCTCAAAAATCTTATGAGCGTAATTTGCGTGCGTATAAACTGCAAATGTCCAAAAAAAATGCTGATGTCAGCCTTGAACCGCCAAAGGCTCCTCCCTTTAAAGTGTTTTTCATTCCGGCAAATTCCAGCTATGCTAAAATCCTAACCCACCTATATCAAAATGACGGCGCTGGCATTATCTGCGAAACCGAAGCAGATACCATGGGTAATATTTTTAAGCAGGAATGGGGTTCTTATTCTGATATGCTCAGAAAAGCTTTTCACCATGAGCCTATTTCTAGTTCTCGCAAAACCAATAACGAATACATCGAAGTACCATTGCCCAGGTTATCTGTAGCGCTAACCGGCACGCCTGGGCAGATTGCAGGGCTTATCTCCTCTTCTGAAGATGGTTTGTTCAGTCGGTTTTTCTTTTACATTTTCAAAGCCGACCCCGTTTGGCACGATGTGTCTCCGCAACCAAATCTGCCAAATCTAACGGATTTTTTTAACGACTTGTCCGAAGAGGTGTCTCAAATGGTTAACTACATGCATAACACTCGTTTACAATTCCACCTTACACCTGATCAATGGTCCCATCTCAACGATTCTTTTTCTTTCTTTCTGTCAAATATAACTACTTTCACCAGCGACAATGCCGCCAGCATTGTCAAACGACTCGGCCTACTCCTCTATCGTTTGGCCATGATTTTTACTGCCATACGTAAATACGAAAACAGAAGCACTGAGGTGGAAATATATTGCACCGATAATGATTTTAACCTGGCGCTTCATTTATCAGAAAGTTACTTGATACACAGCCTCATTATGTACAATAACTTACCTAAAGAAGATAGCACCTTGGTCTTTTCCGAAGCCCCCAATAAAAAAGCCTTCTTCAATGCACTGCCCGATTCATTTACCAGAGCAGAAGCCATCGAATTAGGTAACGACCACCACATGAGTACCCGTACTGTCGATGCTTTCCTAAAACAGCTACTCGATTCTAAACTTGAAAAAGTAGCCAATGGAAAATATACTAAAAAGTAATTAATATTTGCAAGGTTGCAAAGTTTGCAACCTTGCAAACTATTACCTAATTATTTGTTTACCTCCATGAAAACTAAAAATATTTTCCTGCCGTCTTGTTAAGAAAAAATGACCCTACCCTAGCTCTGTCGGCAGGGATTGCGCGCCGGGACATGGGCTTATTCACCATCCATCACGCTGTAGCCAAAAGCCAAAAGCTAGTAGCCAATAGCCAATAACCTTCTCAACCCCCAATTCCTATTAAAATTTACCCTAAATTAGCATCTTTTAATACAACCTGCTATGAAAAAACTCATAAGCCCCATTCCTCCATCCTCAGCCCTTCTTAGAACCCATCCCCACGAAGCCCTCCAGTACAATAGAACTTTGGTTACAAAACACCACCAAAGCCCCATCCATTCCATAGGCTTCCCCATTCCAGTCAAGCATAACACTAAACATTAACAAACCCCCATGAACAAAATGATCGGAATATCTCTAATGATCACAGGACTCATTCTCCTGGTTGCCGGCTACTACCTATTTGCTAACCAACAAAGAAAAAACAACGATACCAAAGCAGTGGCCATGGCCACCACCGAATCCATGTCCAGCCTTATCCAGGCAGTCACCGCAGACGGAGTTCTCACCGCCAAAGAAAAAAAACTCGTCCAGCAAACTGCCGAAAAACACAACCTCAATCCTGACGAAGCCTTCAGCCTGATCGAAGAAATACTTTCTTCCGACGACACCGAAGCCGAAACTGAAATCATCGACCAATACAAAAAGAAAGGTGACGACTTCGAAAAGTTCATCATCAAAAAATTCAACAAAAACTACTTCACCATCAAACAGTGGGCAGGTGACAAATACGTTGAAGGTGTGTACTCCGAAAAAACACTTCAACCTGATATCGTAGTCGAATTTAACATGGGCAACTACTCCAAAAAAGTAGCCATCGAATGCAAATACCGCAGCCAGTTGAACAAAGGCGAAGTCCAATTCTCCTACGACGAACAGCTCAACCGCTACAAGCAATTTGAAAAAGACGAAAATACTGACGTCTACATCGCCCTGGGCATCGGAGGAAAAGCCTCCAATCCAGTAAATCTATACCTGATACCTTTAAACAGCCTTTCCAAACCATCCCTTTCTGAAAGTGAACTTCTCCGCTTTAAACGAAATCCAGACGATTTCTTTTATCTGAACAGTAAAAATGATAAACTGAGTCTGCTTTCACCGAAAAAATAAATTAACCGAATCAATAGTCAAATAATTATTCAACAATTAATAAAAAAATCATGAAAAGTCTAAAATTAATTTTCGCCCTATTTGTTGCTGTTACTTTTTCTTCCTGCACTTCGATGCATTATTATCAGGTTTACAAGGTGTCACCTATCGACAACATTAAAACTACGGATAACTTCCTCATT
>CAYWNI010000144.1:0-7559 GCA_964459525.1 uncultured Lentimicrobiaceae bacterium
GCGATAATTTTCGCAGGGGTTTTCAGGCAGATTACGTGCTGGGAGAATGGACGCGTGAGGATGAAAAACTTATGATTCCTCGGATAGAAGTGGCCGTTGAGATGATAAAAAGCTACGCCACCATTGGCATAGGGCGCACAATGACGGCTTTCAACAACAAATAATTTTTAAAGCTGAACACCTTTTTGCTGCACAACAGCATCAAATTCACTGTATAAATCGTTAATATTTCCGTTGTTATTGAGCACAATATCAGCCATCGCTATACACTTACTCAGGTTTTGTTTGTTAGGGTCGCTGGTAGTAAACTCCCTTTTTTCGTTCGAGAGAAATGTCGTGTAATCGATGTGATCAGTTTCAGAAGCCCTTAGGGTAATCCTACTGTACCTGATTTTCGGGTCGGCATCCACAGCCACCAACAAAAAATTACCCTGTTTTTTTAAGAAATCTATTTCGCCAGGTGTTCTTATACTTTCGATGATGGCACTTTTTCCGCAAAGTATGGCTTCGGCATAAAGTTCTTCGATGATAAAAGCTGGGGAATGCTTTGCGCGCAATTCATTGGCTACCTGAGTCATGCTATCGCGATTTAGTGTTAACCCTTGCTTCTCAATTTGCCGAATCAAATAATCGCGTACCGAATAATGTACCATGCCTCTTTCGTTCACCAGATAGTCTACCAGTGTGCCCTTACCTGCGCCCAACGTTCCCGTAATCCCGATAACAATCATTGTTTTGGATTTTTGTTATTGCTCTCCGCCTGTATTTCTTCTATCCACTTGCCCATTTCAACAGGTTTGTAAGCTTTCATTTGCTGCATCATGTCTTCAATGCTATCAGCTACAATCAGGTTTGCGCGGTGTTCGTGCCGAATAAATCCTTCGGCCACGCCATGGTCGATAAACGCAAGCAACTGATCAAAATAACCATTGATATTAAGCAGACCCATTGGCTTGTCGGTTATATGCAACTGGTTGTAAGTAAGTATTTCTGAAAGCTCGTCGAGGGTGCCAAATCCGCCAGGCAGTGCAATAAACGCATCCGAAAAGTCAAGCATCTGGGCTTTGCGTTCGGCCATGCTTTCAACCACCACAAAATGAGATAGCCCGTCGTGTGCTACTTCCTTGTTTATAAGCAGTTGCGGCATAACGCCGATGACTTCGCCCTTTTTTTCAAGCACTGTATCGGCCAAAATCTTCATTAATCCAACTTTGGCGCCACCGTACACCAAACCCATTTTACTGTCAGCCAAATGGTTTCCTAAATCAACAGCAGCTTGTCGGTAACTCGCCCGGCTGCCTGTGCTAGAGCCGCAAAACACACAAATTCGTTTCATATTCATTTCAAATAAAGGTGGCAAAATTAAGTTAATTTTGCCACATGAATTTTATCGACAGCCATACCCATTTGTATCTTGATCAGTTTAGTGAAGACCGCGCTCTGGTTATCGAACGTGCCATACAACAAGGCGTTGGCCGTATGCTGCTTCCCGCCATCGACAGCAGCACCTTTGAGGCGATGACCAAGCTGGCCGCCAACTATCCTAAAAATTGCCTGCCCATGATTGGCCTCCATCCAACCTCTATTAACAAACAGGTGAGCAAGGAATTAGCCTTTGTAGAGTCGGAATTGAACACAGGAAAATACATCGCTGTGGGCGAAATTGGCATTGATTTGTATTGGGACAAGACCTTTGCTGAAGAACAAACCAGTGCCTTCCATCATCAATTAAAACTGGCCAAAAAGCACCAGCTTCCTGTGGTAATCCACATGCGCGATTCGTTTACCGAGGTTTATCAGGTTGTTAAAACTGAATTAAACACCGACTTGCGGGGTGTGTTTCATTGCTTTACCGGAACACTAGATGAAGCCCACAAAATAATCGATATGGGTTTTAAACTGGGCATTGGCGGTGTGCTTACTTTTAAGAATTCTGGGTTATCAGAAGTGGTTGCTCAGCTGCCTCTAGAATCTATTATTTTGGAAACCGATTCTCCTTACCTAACACCAACGCCCTATCGCGGAAAGCGCAACGAAAGCAGTTACATTCCAATGATAGCGCAAAAGCTTGCTGAGATAACGGGCAAGCCTATCGCTGAAATTGCTGAAATTACAACACATAACGCCACACAATTATTTAATTTACAGTAGTATGAATACCCAATCTTCTATTCTGATAATTTATACCGGAGGAACAATTGGCATGATGTCCGATCCTACCTCTAATGCGCTTGTTCCTTTTGATTTTCAAAATATCTACCAGCAGATTCCGGAGCTAAAAACCATGAATTATCACCTGGGGTTTCATTGTTTTGATCCCATTTTGGACTCGTCGAACATGAAACCAGAAGTTTGGATTAAAATTGCCTCCATCATCGAGCAAAATTATGAACAATACGACGGGTTTGTGGTGTTGCATGGTTCCGACACCATGGCCTACACCGCCTCGGCAGTGTCCTTTTTGCTCGAAAACCTAAACAAACCCGTCATCTTTACTGGCTCGCAACTGCCCTTAGGCGTATTGCGTACCGATGGCAGGGAGAATTTTATTACGGCCATTGAAATTGCCGCTGCCACCGAAGACGAGACTCCAATGGTACCTGAGGTTTGCATCTATTTTGAGAACAGCCTGATGCGTGCCAACCGAACCACCAAATACAACGCCGAGCACTTTAATGCGTTTGTTTCTGCCAACCTTCCGGCTTTGGCTGATGTAGGCGTTTACATTCGGTACAACAAAAATGTGATACTCAAACCCAATTTCAAAAAGCTAAAAGCCCACAAACAATTGGATACCCATGTAGCTGTTCTTAAGTTGTTTCCGGGGATTAGCAAAGCCTTTGTAGAAGCATTTTTGGCCATAAACGACCTCAAGGCCATTGTTATGGAAACCTTTGGATCGGGAAATGCACCTTCGGAAACATGGTTCGTTGAAGCCTTACAAAAAGCCATCAAAGGTGGATTGACCGTAGTAAATGTAACGCAATGTTTGGCCGGATCAGTTAATCAAGGCAAATACGAAACCAGTTTGAAACTCCGCGAAATGGGCGTTATAAGCGGCAAAGACCTGACCACCGAAGCAGCCCTCTCCAAATTAATGTATTTGTTTGCCTCTGGGTTAAGCATTGATGAAGTAAAAGAAATGCTTGGCGTTTCGCTGCGCGGTGAAATGACTGTTTAGTCAAAAAAAAGCCGGACTCAAATAATTGAATCCGGCTAAGTAGTTTATAAACTTCTGTTTATAAGCTTTTTTTCACCAAATAGAAATCAACTTTATCTTCCGAAGTCAAATTGTTTCTTTCTTCCATTTCTTCGAGATTGGTTGGTGGTGGAACAATTACTTTTTCTCCTTTTTTCCAATCCAAAGGCAAAGCTACCTTGTATTTATCGGCAACCTGTAGGGCGTACAAAGCTCTTAAAATCTCATCCATGTTACGACCTACATTCAAAGGATAGTACATAATCAGGCGGATTTTTTTTGCCGGATCGATAAAGAATACCGCTCTTACTGCAGCTGTTTCGTGCTCATTGGGCTGCAACATGCCATAAAGTTTAGAAACTTTCATGTCAATATCGGCAATAATTGGGAAGTCGAAATAAACGCCTGTGCGTTCTTTCACATTGTTTACCCATGCCAAGTGCGAGTGAATGCTGTCGATGCTCAATCCCATAAGTTCGGTATTGAGTGCATCAAATTCGCCTTTGCGCTGCGCAAATCCGCTCATCTCTGTAGTACATACAGGAGTAAAGTCAGCAGGATGCGAAAACATTACAACCCATTTGTCGGGAGCAAAATCTGAGAATTTAATTTTTCCTTTAGTGGTTACTGCTGTAAAATCAGGAGCAACATCCCCGATACGGGGCATTTGATTCATTACTTCATTTTCCATTTTTTCTAATATTTAATTTGATTTATATTTTTATTTGTTCAAAAAAGCAGAGTACATCCAAACAAGTTTTTCCTGCTCACGAATGTAATCGCTCATCAGACTATTTGTTCCTTCGTCATCGGCATCACCACTCATCGTTAAAAGCGAACGTTGCTTTTGAATCAGAATAGCAAAGCTATCAATCAGATTCTGCACATTTTCCAACCCATTTTGCGTTTGGAGGGCTTCCTTAATTACTGAAGTTTTTAAGTATTCACTATACCTGTATTCAGGATGATAACCTAATGTGAGAATACGCTCAGCAAGTTCGTCAATCTTAAGGATTAGATCGTTATAAAGTTCTTCAAATTTCACGTGCAATTCGAAAAATTTCTCACCTTTCACGTTCCAGTGAAATCCACGTACATTGCTATAAAAAATTTGATAGTTAGCCAGCAAATCATTTAAATGCTTGTTTAAATCATTAGCTTTTTCGGTATTTATTCCTATTTTATTCATACTGCTTTTTTTTATTGATTTGATGATGCAAATATACTGCTTATAAACATATCTGTCAAATCGAATGTTTTTATATATTCATAGATATTATCTATATTTGCAGGAATATTACTTTAAAGCTATATGATTTCATTAATACAAATGCAATATCTGGCGGCGGTAGACACCTACCGACATTTTGCCACTGCAGCCGAAAAGTGCTTTGTGACCCAACCCACGCTAAGCATGCAGATAAAGAAAGTGGAAGAAGAGTTGGGCGTTAAAATATTCGACCGAAGCCGACAGCCCGTAATTCCAACGCAAACAGGCATGGCCATTATCGAACAAGCCAGAATTGTACTAAAGGAAAGCGAAAAAATTGACTTGATTGTACAGGAAACGAAACTGGAAGTTTCGGGCGACTTGATACTGGGCATCATCCCGACCATTTCGCCCTATTTGTTACCATTATTTGCAGGTGCTTTTAAGCAAAAATATCCTGATGTGCATTTGCGGGTGCAGGAGGTCGTTACCGAACGCATCGAAGAGATGCTAAAAAAAGATTTGCTCGACGCAGGAATATTGGTTACACCGCTTCACAATTCCGGGCTTATAGAACAGCCGCTATACTACGAGGAAATGATGATTTATACCAACGCTCACCATCCCCTCAGTACACAGCCCATTATTAATATTAATGACATTGCCACGCCCGAAATGTGGTTGTTGAGTGATGGCCATTGCTTTCGTCATCAGGTGGTTAACCTCTGTCAACTTCACGATATAAAGTCAGACCTGTTGCCTTTTGAATTTGAAGGGGGTTCGCTTGACACCATGATGAAAATTATTGACAAAGAGGGAGGATTTACGCTTATACCGGAGCTGGCAGGTATGGAAATGGCACAAAATCAAACGCACAAAGTTCGTCGGTTTACAGGGATGACTCCTTTACGCGAGGTGAGTTTGGTAGTCAACAGGCGGTTTGCCAAAACGGCGCTGTTACAGAATTTAGCAGATGAAATTACAAATGCCGTTCCTTCGGCACTACTAAACAAGGAAAGAGGTTTATTGGTAGAATGGCGGTAATCTTAATCGTAAACTTCAGTATCAACACCTAGTTTCTGAACACGTTGAGCGATAACTTCCAACTCATTGCGTGGGATTTTTTCCAAGTCTTCGGCAGGGGTTTCCCTGTCGATGGGATAAAGCATCACCCGTTTTGGCTGTATTTTTTTGACCAACTCCAACCAAGCATCGAGCTCTTCACCTTGCGTATTGTCAATTACTTGACCCACATAACTCCCGCGCACAAACAGTGTTTGTATAATCAGGTTATTTTTTATGAACATAAGGTTTTCCACAATACGTGCCAGCGTGATGCTGCCTTGCGGCTGATTTATCCGTTGAAACATGGTCTCGGTGCCGGCGTCAAGCTTTTGTATGTTTTTATCTACCAACATTAGGGCTTCTCGTACTGTTTTTACATGCAACATGCTAGCATTCGACAGCACACTTATTTTTGCTTTAGGAATCAGTAAATCGCGCACTTCGATGGTGTCGTGGATGATTTCGGCAAATTCAGGATGCGTTGTAGGCTCTCCGTTTCCGGCAAAAGTGATGGCATCGGGTTCGTTGGTTGTGTTTAGCAGTTCGTGCAATCGTTTTATCAGCAACTGCTTAACATCAGCCCTCTTGGGAAGAACGATTAACCGTCCTTTTTCGTTCCATCCGCATTCGCAATACACACAATTAAAGTTGCAGAATTTATTGTCGGTAGGCAGCAGGTTTATCCCCAACGAAATGCCCAAACGGCGGCTATGAACAGGGCCGAAAATAAGTTCATCGAATAAAATGCCTGACATAATATGAATTTTGTGCAAAATTAGCTTTAATTTTGATTTTTATTGGAATTGATGCCAAGCCAAAACCGATGAGCACACTCAACAAAATAAAAAAACCTATCGAAAATGAATTAGATCGTTTTCAACAGGTTTTCAAAAATTCAGTAAAGTCGAATGTGCCTTTACTGGACGTTGTTTTGCGTTATTTAATAAAGGAAAAAGGGAAGCAATTGCGTCCGGTAACGGTGATATACAGCGCTTTGCTATTCAACAACCTTAACGACTCAACCTACCGTGCAGCTTCGCTTATTGAGCTGCTGCACACCGCCACGCTGGTTCACGACGATGTGGTAGACGATTCAACCCATCGGCGGGGCAGGTTTTCGCTCAACGCCCTCTGGAAAAACAAAATAGCTGTGCTGGCCGGCGACTACTTGCTTTCGCGCGGGATGCTGCTGGCACTCAAGGCCAAAGACTACCACATACTCGAAATTGTTTCGGATGCAGTAAAAGAGATGAGCGAAGGCGAGTTGTTGCAGCTCGAAAAAGCCCGCAAGCTCGACATCGACGAACAGGTGTATTATGATGTAATTCGTAAAAAAACAGCCACACTACTGGCTTCGTGCTTTGCTGCCGGGGCAGCATCGGCAGGTGCTTCCGGAGAAAACATCACTAAAATGTGGCAAATCGGCGAATATGCCGGCATGGCTTTCCAGATTAAAGACGATTTATTTGACTTTGAAAAAAACAACCAAACAGGTAAGCCCAGCGGCATCGACATCAAAGAAAAAAAAATGACATTACCCCTGATTTTCGCGCTAAACAAAGCCTCCTACCTCGAAAAACGCAAAATTATCAACATCGTCAAAAACCACAATACCGACGATGCCCGCGTGGCCTGGTTAATGGACTATGTAAAAACAAACGGCGGCATGGCCTATGCAGAAAACAAAATGCAGGAATTTAAACAAAAGTCGCTGGACATGCTCCACACTTTCGACGAAAGCCAAGCGCGAATTGCACTGGAGGAGTTGGTAGTGTATTCTATCGAACGGAAGAAGTAGTAGATTGTTGAGTTAAGTTCGGTTTTAGGTAAAGCAACAGCTTCAATAAATATACAGCTCTTTAAGTAAAGTCTAGAAAATTCATTCGTTTTTTTGGTCGCCATCAAATAGACAATTGCAGTGAAAGCGAAATGCTCCTTGTTTTAGCTACCTTTGTACGTAAATTAAAAAGATGTTCCATGAGCAACAAAACACTAATAATTTCAGGTTTTTTCATCCCTGTGGTGTTTTGGACAACACTTTTCGTCTGTGGACTGATGACGGAAGGTTACAGCCACAAAATCAAC
>CAYWNI010000145.1:0-7559 GCA_964459525.1 uncultured Lentimicrobiaceae bacterium
AAAGTTCTTGATTATCAATTGATTTAAAAAGCGAAGATGTTAGCCCAGCACCGACAAGCAACAGGATGGCAACACCAGCTGCCACAGCGCGCAACTTCCAAGAATGCAGGAAGAGTTTCTTAGGTTTCATTTCATTTTTAAGCGTGATAATACTTTCTCGCAATTCAATTGTTTGCTTATCGGCAAGCGACGTGTAGATTTCGGCACGCAATTTTACTTCAGCGGCCAGCTTGGGGTCGTTCTCCATTTCACGCTGAAATTCCCACAGTTCAGCGTCCTCAAGCTTACCTATAACAAAACGGTCGATCTGATTGTCCTTGTTAAGTTGTTTCATGATTTTTGATATTTAGTTGATAATTCTAATTTTATTTTTTCTAATAATTTCTCTCTGCAAAACTGACGTTTTCTGTAGACATATTTTATAGAGGTAAATTGCATATAGTCCTTAATTTCTTTTATTTCGCAACCATTAATTATTAATTCAATTATAGTTCGACAATCGGTTTTCAAATTCAGGTATGCTTCCTGAAAAATACGTTCGCGTGTTTCTTTGTTGGCTAATACCTCCATATCGTTTAGTACCTGATCAAATTCATATTTTGGCAAGTAATCGTCGGACAAATCCAAAGCCACATCACCTCTTTTTATAATCCTATGCAACTTGTAAACCCAGATATACCTGCAAGTGCCATACAAATACCCCTTGAAACTGACTTCAACAGCATCTTTGTCAGCCCTGAGCTTCTGAAGCAATATAATTAACCCTTCTTGAAAAACATCCCAGGCATCCTCAGTTGTTCCCCTATTTGCAATTACGAATCCTTCAATTGATTTAAAGTAATTTTCGTAAATGTGCCTGAGCACTTTATTATCGTTCTCAAGCAATCCGTTTATTATTTTTTCTACGCGCATTTAATATGTCCCTTCATTAAATAGTGTGTCGTTTTTCTGGAAAATTCTACCATATTTTGAAAATATTTTTCACTTTTTCTAAAATTTTTTCTTATCTAATTGATTTCGTGACGTTTAAAAAAAAACAAAAAATGAAAAAAATTACCTCTTTTTGTTGTTAGTGAGTTGTAAAATCAGATGATATATTTTTTGTAAACTTGTAAAAAAAAGATGAAGCGAACGATACCCTTGTTAATTATTTTTTTTCTGGTCGTTTCAGATTTGCTTTCGCAAACAAATTCTGCCAAAAACGACACGAACCATTCGTACCGCATCATGTTTTATAATGTGGAGAATTTTTTCGATGCAGAAACAGACACATCACGCTCTTATAACGAATTTACGCCAGAAGGTGATTTACATTGGACATACCGAAAAGTTATCGCCAAACGCAATGCGATATACAAGGTAATAACAGCAGTTGGGGGCTGGTCGCCACCAACCATAATTGGCATGGCCGAGGTTGAAAACCAGCAAGTACTTGAGCAACTCATCAGTCAAACTCCATTAAACCGACATGGCTATCAAATCGTTCATTTCGACTCACCAGATTTTAGGGGAATTGATGCGGCTCTACTCTATACTCCAGACTTCAACCTCTTGTATGCCAGAAGTGTTAAGATAACGGATCCGGATGACAGCACCTTTAAAACACGTGACATGATTTACGCCAAAGGATTAATTAATGCTGACACCTTACATATTGTTGTTAATCACTGGACCTCCCGCTACCGCGGACTGCTTGAATCAAAACCAAAGCGAATACTACAGGCCAACCAGTTAATTGCTTTTACAGATTCAATCTGTAAAAAAAATCCAAAAGCCAAAATAATCCTGATGGGCGATTTTAACGACACACCCGAAAACGAAAGCATGGGTCTTCTTGTTGAGTCAGGCCATAGTTGCCAATTTACCAATTTAACGCTTAAAGCTGAAAACAAGAATGTTCGTGGTACTTTAAAATTTCAGGGACAGTGGTCTGTTTTCGACCAAATATTGGTAACAAACGACTTACTCTCCGACAACAGCTCGTTGTCGGTTTCCGAAAATCGAGGTGTTATATTCTCCGATTCCTTTGTTCTGGAAAAAGACAAAAAGTTTGGCGGCTATCAGCCTTATAGAACAAATGTTGGGTTTACTTACCACGGTGGTTTTGCAGACCACCTTCCTGTTTACATGGATTTAAAAAGCAGCAGATGAGAAAAAAAACGGTTATTATTGTGATAATACTGGTTGCATTCGCTGCAATATTGGCAACAACCCTTATCGTGCTTCGGCACGAAATTATCCGCCATGGCTTAAAACTTACATTTTCGCAAAAGCAAGACAGCCGCATTTCGCTCGACATTGATAGTGTTTCTTTTAGCATGCTATCGTCTAACGTATTGCTAAAAAATGTTACCCTAAATTTCGACAGTCTTGAACTTGACAAGAAGAAAAACATGCAAATTAACAAGCTGTTTTTCAGCGAAATATCACTTTGTAACATTTCAGCCTGGCGACTTCTCTTTTATAGGGAACTAAAAGCGGATGCGCTTATTATAAAAAAGCCAATGGCGCAGTTCGAGTCAGAAAAAGAAACCAAACAGGACACCAATTTTCACCCGATAGACTTGTCGAATTTGCTAAATAATAAGCAGTTAATCCACCCGAAGCATAAGATTCACATCAAGAACATATCAGTTTTAGGCGGACATATTGAACTCGACCAACTGGCGAAGGATACAAACACTGTTTGGAAGTTTGATTATCAAATCAACATGCTGGATTTTAACACACACCAAGCACTTTTCAACGATACAACTCGTTTTCTCTTTTCCAAATTTGCTAAGGTAACACTCAAAAACATTGAACACCTAAATCCGGGAGGAGAAGAAATCAAAATTGATTCGCTAACCTTGACCTCAAAAAAATCAGGTATTGATATATACGGACTTGCATTATGCGCAAATGGTAACGATCCGAATATAAATACAATAAACGGACATATTAAAATGATGGAGGCTGACTGGATTTTACCTACCTCTACAAAGGAGCTATCTTTGGTCAAATTAAAGGCAATAAAAATTACTGAAGGAAAGTTGGTTATCACAAAAAAAGAGGACAGTTCATCCCAGCAAAAACCATCAAACAACAAGGTGTGGCAATCGCTTAAAACTATTGAAATTAGTGCCATAGAGTTAAAAGATTTCGATTTAATTATCGAAGATGATCATCGTGACACCCTGATGTACACCGCCATAAAAAATCTAACACTGACCAACTTTAAGGCAGACTCTGGTTTCATTTCAGACCGCAAGAAAATAACCATCGAAAATCTGGATTGGAAAACTGGAGTGTTTAGTTACTGCCCGCCCAATAACGATGTGAAAATTAAACTTGAATCAACAACCTTTTCTGAACAAACTGGCAGCTTTAGTTTTGAAAATCTAATCTTCAACGACACCTCCTCAAAAACACATAATTCACTTCAAATAGAAATAGACAACTGTACTATCCAAGGACTTTTTCTTTCAAAAATAAATCAGGAAAAACCAATAAAATTAAATTTTAACATCAATAATCCCCATGTTTTATTCATAAAAAATGACACAACCCCCAATAAACCGCTAGAGACTCACAAAACCAAACTTCCAGCCAACATCAACCTTGCATCTCTGAACATAACCGGAGGTTCGCTTCACTATACCGAAATAGAAAAATTTACTGTAAATGCAGTGGATATTCAAGTTGCTTTGGCAAATGAAAACACGCAAGAAACATTGCAATTAGTTGATATTAAACCAAAAGATTTTAAGATCAAAACCGGAGGTGTTCAGCTTACCCATTTGGAAAATAACGACAAGATTTCCTGGAAGCATCTGGAAATAAATGATCTTATGGCAATTGTTCAATCTGCTGAAATGAATTTTGACCATAACAAATTACGGATTCCTCGTATCGAGATTGACAAACCCAATCTGGCTAACGCCATTTTGACAAAAAATCCAGACATGGGCAAAATTACGGTTTACCGGCCTTCATTTAACGGGAATATAGACCTAGCCAAACAGCAACAACAAAAAGAAACTACTCAAAAACAATTGAGTAGTATTATCAAAAGTGACGGTTTAAGAATTGTTAACGGAAATATAGATGCGCTTTTTTTTACCTCAACTGACACCTTTAAGATTCATTCGAAAATTGACTTGAACATGTTAGCCTTGGAGATAAAAGGCAAGCCTGATAAGGAATGGATAGCAAAGCTACACTGGTCACTCAAAATGCATCAGGCAGGCATAGGTCATAAGCTCGCAAAAATTTCAGTCAACGAAATTGCACTGAGCAATTCCGACAGCACAATAGATATTCAACAACTTTTGGTTTTAGAAGAAAACTTCAAAAGCAAAACGCTTTCCTTAAACCAGTTAAGTATCGACAAAATTCAAATAAGCTCGCTGAATTACAACCAACTTATAACAACTAATTCACTTGATTTTGGAACATTAATAATTCGTAGTCCCAAACTAAACATTGAGATTGATAACCAGTTCATTAACAGAACATCATCAGATGTCTCAGAGCGAAAAAAAATCAATTTGAACCATCTTCCATTCAAATTTAATGATATACGACTTGAAAAAATGCAGTTACAAATAACCCACCACGACTCAACATCAACAGGCAGGTTAAACGTAAGTGAAATAGACCTTCAGATTAAAGACCAAGCTTATCAAACTGATAATCTGACACATCATATACAATTGCTAGCAAAAACAGTTGAATATCAAGACGATGACAACAACAGCAACTATACCATTGATTTTGTTCAACTTGATCCTTTTAACAACCAACTTAACATCAAAGGAATTGGTGGAGTTCATACTGAAATGGCACAAGAAACCGACCGTATTTCCTCCTCAGTAAGTTTTAAAATTGATGATTTAGGGTTTTCTGGTCTACAGTTGAGTAAGGATTGGCCTTCGAAATTAGAAATCGAAAAAATTGACTTTAATCATCCTGTGATAACAATACTTAACAATGATATCAATCAAGAGAATACACAGCAGAAAACAGCTTTTCCAAACCAGGTTAAACTACCTAAAAGCCTGCACCAGCTCCACATCGACACCATCATGATCAATAATTTGACCTACAAACACATCGATAGCTCAAAGCTCATTAACCCTGAAACCGCGATGGCAGGTTTAGGCATCAGCTTCAATCAGATAGTGGTGGATTCCAGCGGAATATCCGCAAAAAACTTCAAATTTATAGAGAAGGCTTCAGTTTCAGCAAAAGATTACCACATTATTTCATCAGACAGTCTTTACAGTACAAGTATTTCCAAAGCCGTTTACAACTTCCACACCAATACATTAACAATAGATTCATTGCAAGTTTTACCGAGATATGCTGATGACTTATTTTTCAAAAAAGCCGTTTACCAAACCGACCGTTTGCAGCTTTTTGGCCAAAAAATAATTTGTCAGCATTTCAGGCTCGAAAACCTCATTAAAAAAGGACATATCCATTTTGGCTCGGTGGATGTTTATGGCCTTGTAGCCAAACTATACCGCGACAAGCATTACCCCATGAACCCCAAAGCCTATAAAAAAATGCCGCAGGATATGATGCGTGATGCGAACAGGACTTTTAGGATTGACTCACTAAAAACGCATGATGCAGAAATTCATTACAAAGAAATCGTTGAAAAAGCGCCAAACCCGGGCTATATCTTCTTTAATCAATTTAACCTCACCCTATACAACCTTACCAACGACCCCACGCAACTTAAAATCGACTCGATAGCTCGCGCAGATTTACATGCCAAAATCATGGGAAAAACCGATCTTCAGCTACAACTCTTTTTGGAACTGCAAGGTAAAGCAGATAATTTTTGGTTCACAGGCCATACCGGTAAAATTCCATTTGAGTTACTCAACCCTGTTACTCAGAACTTGGTGGGTATTAACATGGAAGGAGGTGAAGGACGACTACTTATTCCAAAAATAACTGGCGACAGCGCCCACACAAGCGGAAAAGTTGTGTTTTTGTATAAAAAACTACGTGTAGGCTTGTTTAATCGTGAAAAAGCAACCTCTACCACAGGAATAACACGTGGAATGGCCAATGTATTGCTGAACGATATTTTTATCAAGTCGAATAATCCTGTATGGCTCCGCAAACCAAAAGAAGGCATCGTTTATTTCGAGCGCGTAGATGAAAAATCCTTCGTCTTTTATGTCTGGAAAAGCATACTTAGCGGCATGATATCAACTTTCGGCGTAAACAACCGTGGACAACGCCTCGAAAAAAGAGGGTTAAAACAAAAAACACAATAATTAAACCTGCATATTTACTACATTTGTGCCTTTTAAACTTAAATATAGAAACAATGAATATTAAACCAATTACGCTTTCGCTAATCGCTGTGGTATTATTTAACACCATAGCTTTTGCTCAAGACGAAAAAGAAGAAAAAACCGAGTTTAAATTTGTTGATGAAATATACATCGACAACACGCCAGTAAGAAACCAATACCGCTCAGGAACTTGCTGGAGTTTTTCGGGGTTAGCCTTTATCGAAGCTGAAATTCTTCGTGAAACAGGCAAAGAATATGATCTTTCAGAAATGTTCGTCGTAAACCACACGTATTCTGACAAAGCAAAAAAATATGTAAGAATGAACGGAAACCTGAACTTTGGTGGTGGCGCAGAGGTAACTGACGTGTTCCGCGTAATCGACCTTTACGGAATTATGCCTGAAGCTGCTTACACAGGGTTAAATTATGGCGAACCGATGCATACCCATGGCGAATTAGATGAGTTGCTGAAAAGTTATGTAGATGCTATCATTAAAAATAAAAACCGCAAGCTCACTCCTGTATGGCACGATGGCTTTAACAAAGTACTCGACACCTATTTGGGCGAAATTCCAGCAACTTTTAGTTACGAAGGCGCTGAATATTCACCTAAGAGCTTTGCCGAATCAACTGGTTTTAAAACCGATAATTATATCGAGATCACATCATACACACACCGTCCCTACTACAAACCTTTTATCATGGAAATTCCTGACAACTGGTTGTGGGCCGAAATTTACAATGTAAAACTGGACGAAATGATGCAAACCATCGACAATGCCCTCGAAAAAGGATACACCATCGCCTGGGGTGCCGATGTTAGCGACAAAGGGTTTTCATGGAAAAATGGCGTTGCCGTAATCCCTGATGAAGACAAATCAGACCTCGCTGGTACAGAAAAAGAAAAATGGGAAAGCCTCACCAAAAAAGAAAGAGACGCGGCCATGTTCAGTTTTGACGGCCCTGTAAAAGAAAAAGTAATTACACCCGAAATGAGACAGGAAAACTATGATAACTATATGGTTACAGACGATCATGGCATGTTGATTGTTGGAAAAGCTAAAGACCAAAATGGAAATGTTTTTTACAAAGTAAAAAACTCATGGGGCGACGAAGCACATATTTATGATGGTTATTTTTATGCTTCTGAGGCTTATGTTAAGCTTCAAACAGTAGGCATAGCAGTGCATAAAGATGCACTTCCAAAAAATGTTAAAAAAGAGCTTGGACTTTAAAAGATTTAAAACCAGTATCTGCTAACCT
>CAYWNI010000146.1:0-7507 GCA_964459525.1 uncultured Lentimicrobiaceae bacterium
TTTAGGTAAATATGATATCAAAGCTAACCTTGATGGTGGTGGAGTTACCGGTCAGGCCGAAGCACTTCGGTTGGGTATTGCCCGCGCCTTGGTTAAAATTGATCCTGAATATCGTCCGATTTTAAAACAACACGGACTGATGAAGAGAGACCCACGTATGGTTGAGCGCAAGAAACCCGGACAGCCTAAAGCCCGTAAACAATTCCAGTTTAGTAAACGATAGTTTATACTTCCCCGGAATATGTTTAGTATCCAAATTGCTGTAACTCTTCTTTGATCAATCAAAAAAGACTATTCAGTAGTTGATTTTAGTGAATGTAAACAAAAAAAATCACCATGACAAAAATTAGTTTCGACGAATTACTCGACGCTGGTGTCCACTTTGGTCACCTAAAAAGAAAATGGAATCCCGCCATGGCTCCTTACATCTTCATGGAGCGTAACGGAATCCACATTATCGACCTGTATAAAACCCAGGCTAAACTCGAAGACGCACAAAATGCGCTCAAAAATTTGGCCCGCTCAGGACGCAGAATCCTTTTTGTAGCTACAAAAAAACAAGCCAAAGTGCTTGTTGCCGAAATGGTAAAAGGGGTTAACATGCCTTATGTAACTGAACGTTGGCCCGGTGGTATGCTCACCAACTTTGCAACCATCCGCAAAGCCGTGCGCAAAATGACCAGCATCGACAAATTAATGTCGACCAGTTCGTGGACAAACCTTAGTAAACGTGAGCGCCTGCAGATTACACGTGAACGTGCTAAACTGGAAAAAAACCTTGGCAGTATTTCCGATATGAGCCGTTTGCCTGCTGCTATCTTCGTAGTCGACATCAACAAAGAAAAAATCGCTGTGGCCGAAGCACGGAAATTGAATATTCCTGTATTCGCTATGGTTGACACCAATACCGATCCCAATTTGGTTGACTTTCCTATTCCTGCCAACGATGATGCATCTAAATCAATTTATGTGATCTTGAATGCTGCCATCCAAGCTGTGGCTGAAGGATTGAACGAACGTCGCATGAATAAAGACAAACAAGATGATTCAGATTCAGATTCTGACGATCTTGAATTGGACGATGTAAAAACAAAATCGAGAAATTTGGCTTCAGCCGAAGAGGAAGAAGATGCAAAAGCTGAAAAAACTTCTAAACCTGGTGAAAAAGAAGATTCTAAGCCAAAAAGAAAGCGTAAAGTTATTACCAAAAAATAAATACAATAAAATTAGAATTTGAAATCATGAAGATAACTGCCCAACAAGTAAACGAGTTAAGAAAAGCAACCGGTGCTGGTATGATGGACTGCAAAAAGGCTTTAGTTGAAGCTGAAGGCGACATGGAAAATGCCATTGATATCCTTCGGAAAAAAGGCCAAAAAGTAGCTGCAAATCGTGCCGATCGTAGTGCTAATGAAGGCGTTGTGCTTGCAAAAGCTTCAGCTGATGGTAAATACGCAGGCATCGTAATGATAAACTGTGAAACTGATTTCGTAGCAAAAAACACTGATTTCGTAGCTTATGTTCAGTCTGTTACTGATTTAGCTGTTGAAAATCAGGCGAAATCATCTGATGATTTAGCTAATTTATCACTTGATGGACGCACAGTAGGTGAAACTATTGTTGATCAAACTGGCGTTATTGGTGAGAAAATAGAGCTCGGAAAATTCGACTGCGTGGCTGGTGAAAGCACTTATGCTTACATACATCCAGGTAATCGTATTGCTACTATCGTTGCTTTTAATAAAGCTGGCGATCATTTAGCTCAAGCTGGAAAAGACGTTGCTATGCAGGTTGCCGCCATGGCTCCTGTTGCTCTCGACAAAGCTGATGTTCCTCAAAGCACTATCGATCGTGAAATTGAGATCGGTAAAGATCAAGCCCGTCAGGAGGGTAAAGCTGATGAAATGCTTGAAAGAATTGCTATGGGAAAACTTGGTAAGTTCTATAAAGAAAACACCTTGCTCAATCAGTCGTTTATAAAAGATGGCAAAAAGACCGTAGCTGAATATTTGAATGATGTAGAAAAAGGATTGACTGTTGTGGCCTTTAAGCGTTTTGCTTTAGGTGCCTAATCGGCAATTAAACAATAAAAAAAGAGGTTTTCTTTACGAGAACCTCTTTTTTTGTGCCAGTAAAATTGTGTGTTAGCTTAGAAGCGTTTTCACCAATGCTGAAATGGTTTTGTTGTCCGCTTTTCCGGCCAGCTTCTGCGCTGCCAATCCCATTACTTTCCCCATGTCTTTCATCGAATTTGCTCCTGCTTCTGCGATAACCAGCTTGATAATAGCACCTATTTCTTCTTCGGAGAGCTGTGTGGGCAAATATGCTTCAATAATTCCAGCTTGGTACGACTCTTCTTCCTCTAAATCAGCGCGGTTTTGCTCAGAATATAAAGTAGCAGCTTCTTTACGCTGTTTTACCAGTTTCTGTAGTATTTTTATCTCAACCGTCTCTGGGATTTCCATGCTGGAAGTATCCTTGCCAGTCTTAAGTAATAACAATTCAGACTTTATCGCCCGCAATGCGTTTAGTTTGCGCTTGTCTTTGGCAAGCATAGCCTGTTTTATGTCGTTATTGATAAGTATTTCAAGGTTCATGGCTTTTTCAATTTTATTTAGTCCACATTATCGTGAAGAAATGAATTATCACTTTTTATTATGGGTTGGTTTTTAGAATCTTCGCCTAAGGTAAAACGCGATATCACCGAATCAGAAGAAGGAGAGCTCTCATCAAGTTGGTAGTTTTTGCGTAGGTAAGCTGGTTGTTTTTCCAGTTCTGATACTTTTTCTGCCGTTCTTAGATTTATGCTTAGTGTTTTAAGTTTATTAATGCGTTCTATGGCGTTTTTTGAGATAACCTCGTCTTCATTTTCCGCTGATTCGTCAATCGCAGGTTTTTCTGTCGGTTTAGTAACTCCGGAAGATACCGTATGGCCAACACTTAAATACGATTCATTTGTTTTCCTGATTAAATTTATCGGTGTATGTGTGGGTTGTTCCCGAACAGGTTGATTTCTTTCCGATTCAAGTTTATGTACAATGCCAGGCTCGGCCATTTCGGCTGTTTTTTCCGGTTTAACAACGTATTCGGTATTTCTGTTTTCAACAACCGTGGGCTTTATCTCAATGGTGGGTTCTTTTGGTTCGCTCCTAGGGTTGTGGGTTGTAACCGTTGGAGATTCATTTACAGAACCTTTTTCGCCGATGCCACCTACAATAGTTACTGTTTTTTTAGGTTCTTCAACATCCTTAACGTTTTCAAATCCTGTGGCGATTATGGTTATTCCAATTTGGTTGCCTAAAGTCTCGTCGGTACCTGTTCCCCAAATAATGTCTGCATTATCACCAACTTCAGTTTGAACATAATCTGTAATTTCTGTGATCTCGTCCATCGTGATGTCATTCATCCCAGTCATAATGTAAAGCAGTATGTTTGTTGCTCCTATCACATCGTTGTCGTTGAGCAATGGCGAGTTCATGGCCTGTTCGATGGCGTTTATGGCCCGATTTTCACCTTCTGCACGTGCCGATCCCATGATGGCCTTTCCGCTATTTTTGATTACTGTTTTTACATCTTCAAAGTCGACGTTTACATATCCCGTAACGGTAATCAGCTCTGCTATCCCTTTGGCAGCAGTAGTAAGAACGTTGTCGGCTTTTGCAAAAGCATCTGAAAGCACTAAGTCGCCAAATTGCTGGCGAAGCTTGTCGTTGCTGATCACCAACAATGAGTCGACATGCTTTTTCATTTCATCGATACCTATCTCGGCTTGTTTTCGGCGTTTTCTGCCTTCAAAATGAAATGGCAATGTAACTATACCCACGGTGAGTATTCCCATTTCGCGGGCTAGCTGCGCAATAACGGGCGCTGCACCCGTACCCGTTCCACCACCCATTCCGGCAGTAATGAATAACATTTGGGTCGTCTCGTCGCTAAGCAATTCCTTGATTTTATCAATGGAATCTTCAGCCGCGGCTTTGCCAACCTCAGGATTTGCACCCGCTCCAAGTCCGTTTTTGTTGCCGATTTCAATTTTCAGTGGCACAGGGCTTGATTCAAGTGCTTGCACATCGGTGTTGCAAATAGCAAATTCAACACCAGTAATACCTAGCTTAAACATGTGGTTTACAGCATTTGTGCCTCCTCCTCCTACGCCAAGGACTTTTATGATGGACGGATGTTGTTTTGGTTGAAAAGTAATCATATGCGGGTGAAATTATTGGTTTTATAAAAATATATCAAATGTATGTGTTGGTAATTGGTTAGCTTACTAGTTTTTAACAATTAAAAGTTAATTGTTTAGGCTGAACTGTCGCTCTCGAACCAGTCTTTTATAAGGTTGATAAACCTGGAAGAACCCAGTTCTTTTTTGGGTGCTTTAGGTTTTTTTTGCTTGGCTTTTGGGTCAATTATTTCCACCTCATTTTTTAAACTGAAGAGTTCCTTTCTTTTTTCGTAGTCGAATCGCTTAATGCCTTCGATAACCAAACCAATTCCGGTGGAATACATGGGGATAGCCATTTCATCGCTTACATCGTTGGCCAGGTGTTCGTTGGGATACCCGATGCGGGTATCCATGCCGGTTGTAAACTCCGTAAGTTGATCGATGTGCTTAAGTTGAGCTCCGCCGCCAGTTAGCACGATACCGGCGATTAATTTTTTCTCGAACCCTGAATTTCGAATCTCGAAATAAACCTGCTCAATTATTTCCTCCATACGTGCCTGGATGATAAAGGCTAGGTTTTTCAACGTTATTTCTTTAGGCGATCTGCCCCGTAATCCTGGAATTGCAACCACTTCGTCATCACGGTTTTCGCTGGCCAGCGCCGATCCGAATTTTACTTTTAGTTCTTCGGCATGTTTTTTTATGATGGTGCAACCTTCTTTCACATCATCGGTAACTACATCGCCTCCAAAAGGAATAACAGCCGTGTGTCTAATAATGTTGTCTTGAAAAATAGCCATGTCGGTGGTGCCGCCACCAATATCCACCAAAACAACGCCGGCTTCTTTTTCTTCATCGCTAAGTACAGCCTCGGCAGATGCAATAGGTTCCAATATTAAATCTACCATTTCCAGATCTGCTTTTTTGATGCATTTGTAGATGTTTTTAGCTGCGGCAGTTTGCCCGATGATGATGTGGAAATTAGCCTCAAGCGTACTGCCCAGCATGCCCACAGGCTCGCGAATTCCAGCTTCGCCATCGATAATGTACTCTTGAGCGATTACATCAATAATTTCTTCGCCTGGCGACATGTTCAGTTTGTACATGTTTTGGTTTAGCTGGTCTATTTCTGCCGTATTTATCTCACTATCGGGATCTTCACGCATAATATTTCCACGATGCTGATAGCTTTTGATATGCTGACCTGCAATGCCTACATTGACATATTTTACACTTACGCCGGATTTTTCTTCTGCAATTTCTACCGCCTTTTTGATTGACTGTACCGTGTTTTCGATGTTGGCTACCACGCCACGTTTTACACCTATGGATTCCGATTTTCCGTATCCCAGAATTTCAATCTTTCCAAATTCGTTTCTGCGCCCAACGATACAGGCGATTTTTGTAGTTCCGATGTCTAAACCGACGATAATTTCAGATTCCATAGCGTTATTTTTTTGTACAAACTATCTGATTTTGATACTTTAAGTTTATTAGCTGATATTTTTCCCAGTCGTTACTGCGACTGACTTCCTTGTAAAATGCGTGTAGGTTATTTAGTTTTTCATCTAGATTATTTAGATCGCCAAGCAGAACGACATGCTCTCCAAATTCGGGGACAAGCTCCCATTCTCCCATGCTGTTTAAATAGATTTGACTTACCTGTAACTGAAAAAAATTGCTAGCACGAATTTTCTGCAATAGCGTAAACATACTGAACAAAGGTGTCTTTCTGTAGACCGTGTCATATATGTTTCCAAATTCATTTTGTCTGGTGTTGTCGAAATAGCCGTTGGCAATAATTACACGGGGTGCATAATTTGGATGCACCGAAAAGAAGTCGCCATTTTGATCGATGTAATAGCTGGATTGGTTTTTTTCGTAAACCCTTACAATAGGTGTTCGCTCTTTGGCATGTATAAATATTTCTCCTTTAAGGCCAATGTAGCAGTCGGTTTGTTCGATGAATTCATTTTTATTCAGCTCCTTTACAATGGCCGATTCATCCAGTTCTTTAATGCGATAACCAAGCAGGGTGTCACCGGGATTTACCTTCGCGATTACTTGATCTTCAGTTACAAATCCGGTAGTGTTGCTTGGTGAAATTCTAACTTCAACCTTGCTTATTTTTTCGTTTGAACGAATATGATAGGCAAATCCAGACAGAGCTAGTAATCCAAGCGCAATCAATACAATGGCCGATATGACGAGTATCTTTTTTAGCATAGCGAGAGGATTTTTTCAATTTGCGGGACAATCAATCCTATATCACCGGCACCCATCGTGAGCATGATATCGAAATCCTGATTCTGAATAAATGATTCCAAATCAGACTTGTTCACCAGTTGTTTATCGTTGTGCGTCATTTTTTCCAGAATTATCTCCGAGGTTATGCCAGGGATTGGCTTTTCTCTGGCTGGATAAATTGGCAACAGAGCCACCGTGTCGAGAGGCGCAAGCGAAAACGCAAATTCATCAGCAAAATCGCGGGTTCGGCTAAACAGGTGAGGTTGAAACAAACCGAGGATTTTTTTACCTGGGTAGAGTTTTTTTACAGCGTCTATGGTCACGCGAATCTCTTCGGGGTGATGAGCATAATCGTCAATTAATATTTTAGTTCCTCCTGTTGTTCTGATTTCAAAACGACGTTCAACACCCGTAAACGACATGAGACCAGCTTTTATTTGTTCGGAAGTGAGCCCAAACTGCCGAACTGCAGCAACCGCAGCAAGCGCGTTTTCGATGTAATGCATGCCAGGAACCTGAAGATTAACGTCTTTTATCGACAACTCCGTTGCTTCGATATTGAATACAAAACGATGGTTTTGAATGCGAATATCGGTTGCCCTGACTTCTGCATTTGCTGAAATGCCATAAGTCAAGCGATTGGGGATTTCACCTAAACTACTCTCCAAATCTATATGATGAATAAGCACGCCCAATGGGTCAACTTGCTTGGCAAACAGTAGAAAAGTACTTTTTAATGATTCATGGTCTTCGTAGATGTCGAGGTGGTCGGCATCCATAGAGCTGATAATGGCCACTTGTGGATGTAACCTAAGGAAAGAGCGGTCGAACTCGTCGGCTTCTACAACAAAAGCCTCTGTTTGTTGCGAAAGAATAAGGTTCGAGTGGTAGTTCTTGGTAATGCCGCCCACGAAAGCAGTAACTTCTTTGTTGGCACTTTTTAGCAGGTGGGCGGTAAGTGCCGAAATGCTTGTTTTGCCATGTGTGCCAGCCACAGCAATGGTTTTATATTGCCGACTGATGTTTCCGAGCAGCTCGGCCCGCTTTATGGTTTTGTGATTCTCGTTGCAGTAAATAAGTTCAGCGTTGTCGGCA
>CAYWNI010000147.1:0-7475 GCA_964459525.1 uncultured Lentimicrobiaceae bacterium
GAATTGACCAAAATGCAGGTTTCTGATTTAGAAACCTGCAAAGATCAAGAAGCTGGAACATTTAGATCAGAAAAAATAGTGGCCGATAGTGAGCTCAGGTATGAAACACAGCATTGCAAAAAAGACAAGGCTATAATCGACGTAGAGGTTAGCACACAATACGACCCAGAGGGAAACCGAAGTTTTACATTCGTAAGAGACATTACACTATTAAACAAAACCCGCGGTAAGCTTTTTGAAAATGAAAAACGGTATAGAACCCTATTTGACCTTTCGCCAAGCGGGATTTTATTGGTTAGTTTAGAGGGTCAAATAATCGACGCCAACGAATCCTTTTGCAAAACAATACAATATGACAGAGCGGAACTTATTGGAAAGCATATAAGCATCATTTCCGGTGTCGAGGAATCGAAAAATGTTGACGCACACATAAGTAAATTAAAACTTGGCCAAGTACTTCAACATGTTGTATGCAACGTAAAAAAAGACGGAACAACCTGTTTTCTGGAATTAAAAGAATCATTAATAATCTTGCCTGATGGCAAAAAAGGGATTATTTCTACTTCGCACGACATCACCAAACGCAAACAAGCGGAGGAACAGTTACGCGAAAGCGAGAAAAGGTTTAGGCAACTTTTTGAGAAACTTGGTGTTGCCGTTTTTGTTACCAAACTTGATGGTCCCGATTCTGGTCGAATTATGGAAGTAAACTCGGCTGCAGAAAGCCAAACAGGCTATTCCCGTGAAGAACTTTTGAAAAAAAACATACTATCAGATATTAGTCTTCGTGGCAAACTGGATGTTGACATTTCGAATTGGACAGACATGCTGCTAAGCGGAAAAAATGTAAACACAGTTGAAAAGAAGCAGCGCAAAGACGGTACAGGGTATTGGACAGAAGTGATGATAACTCCAATCGTTTACAACGGAGTAAAGGCCAGCCTATCGATTAATCACGACATTACCGAGAGAAAACGTTCCGAACAAATACAGCAGATTATAAACAACATCTCACGCGCAGTGGCTTCTACCACCGACTTAAAAGATTTCTTTAGCTATATCAGAAATGAATTAGGTCAGATAATCGACACCACCAATTTCTTTATAGCCTTCTACGATGAAATCAACGACGAACTCAACTTCCCGGTTTATTTTGATCAAAGAGATCATTTTGTAAAAGCACCGGCTCACATGACATTAACCAAATATGTTATCGAAACAAATCAACCGATACTGGCCGACGAGCTTGAGAAAGACAAACTTGCTCATGAGGGTAAATTGGCTTTGTCAGGTAGCTTTTCAAAAGTTTGGCTGGGCGTTCCGTTAAAAACAGAAAGCAAGATCAACGGTGCCATAGTTGTGCAGAGCTATACAGACAGCAAAGCATACAGCCCGTCAGACGTGAAGATTTTGGAATTTGTAGCCAATCAGATTAGCCTTTCAATTGAACGGAAAAAGGCAGAAAGCGATCTAATCAAAGCACTTGAAAAAGCCGAAGAAAGTGACAGGCTCAAATCTGCATTTCTGGCCAACATGAGTCACGAAATAAGAACACCCATGAACGGCATACTTGGATTTGCCGAGCTACTTAAACAACCTGAACTTGAGGGCGATGAACAACGTGAATTTATAGATATCATTGAAAAAAGTGGACGCCGAATGTTGAATATTATCAACGATATTGTTGATATTTCAAGAATAGAAGCAGGACAAATGAAGGTGTCACTTAAAGAAACTAATATAGCAGAACAAATTGATTATATTTATACTTTCTTCAAGCCCGAAGCCGAGAACAAAAAGATTGATCTAATAAAGAATGTTTACCTTTCTGATGCTGAAAAAACAATTAAAACCGACAGGGAAAAGGTTTTTGCTATTCTGACCAACCTCGTCAAAAACGCCCTTAAATTCACAGAAAATGGAACGATAGAAATTGGCGCAAATAAAGAGAATGATTTTTTAGTGTTTTACATAAAAGACACTGGAATAGGCATCCCCACAAATAGACAAGAATCTATATTTGAGCGCTTTATACAAGCTGATATCGCGGATACTCAGGTTTATGAGGGCGCTGGACTTGGACTGGCTATTACAAAAGCCTATGTTAGTTTGCTTGGTGGAAAAATATGGCTAAATAGCAATCAACAACCTAAAAAACACGGTTCTACTTTCTATTTCTCACTCCCAATTACAACTGAAAAACCAGAGCAAGACGTAACAAACATACTTGATTCAGAAATAAATGAAACCACTTTAACAAGGCCACTTAAGATTATTCTTGCTGAAGATGATTTAGCATCTCAACAACTGCTCAAATGTTTTTTAAAAAATATCAGCAGAGAAATACTTTATGCCGTCTCAGGAACTGAGGCGGTGGAACTCTGTCGAGAAAATCCAGATGTGGATTTGGTGCTGATGGATGTCAAAATGCCCGGATTAAATGGATACGAAGCCACGAAACAGATACGTACCTTCAATAAAGATGTAATTATTATTGCTCAGACTGCTTTTGGTCTTTCAGGCGACCGCAAGAAATCGTTGGCTTCCGGCTGTAACGAATACCTGCCAAAACCTATCGACAAAAAACTACTTTTAACGATTATCGACAAATTTTTCGATAAAACTATCGCCACAAAACCCGAAGGAAAAAACTGATAATGAACAGAATTAGCCGCTTTTAAGTAGTTTAACAACACTTCATAATACGCGTCTTCGTAAAAGCTATTCATCATATAGATTTCAAAAGAAAACAAAAGTTTGGGTCGTGTTTCTCACAAAAATAGTTAATCAAATTCCAAATCTAACAAATGGCAAATTTTCACGTCTGAATTAAGCACAAAAAAATACAATCCTATTAGGTAATTTTCTATTTTTGTCCTTTAAATACTTGTATAAAAACACGTTTGAATAACTATGTACCGTAAGCCCATGGCGTATCGGACTCTAAACAATGAATTAAATGGAAACCAAGAATCAACCTGATCAAAATCCAGAAATAACACCTAGTGTGAACAATCCGGAGGAGAACCCTGCATCTGTTGACAAAACAGACATCGTTAAAAATCAACCACAGCTATCGGAAAAGGAACAATCTGATATTGCTGAACTTTTAAAAACAACTGAAGCTGCTTCCGAGACTATCCCCGTGATCGAACCAGTAGAAGCTGAAATTGAAAAAAAACACAAGCCAACGCATCAAATTTCTAGAGTTGAGAAAAAACTAATCGTAGCTTTGTTGCGCGGTTTGCCCACTGCCGTGGAAGAATACCTCGACTATACTGGTGAAGAAGTAGATTACGAAGAGCTGAATAAGCTTGAGCTTATCGAACTTCTGGAAGATGTAGTGCTAGAGAGCGATTTTGAACAGGTAAGATCACAAGTAACCAAAATAAATTCAGCTTACAGAAAAATCGTAAAAGAGGAACACGAAAAAGAACATCATGATTTTATAGCTGAGGGCGGAGAAGAAGAGGCCTTTGTGCCCACAGAAGATATTCTTGACAAACGGTTTAAGGTAGCTTTTGACCAATACAAACACACCAAAGCAAAGCACTCTGAGGAAATTGAGAATGAAAAATCAATTAATCTGCAACGAAAACTTGATCTACTTGAAGAGCTTAAAAACCTGATCAACTCGGAGGAAACGCTGAAAAAAACCTATGACGAATTCAAGAATTTACAAGATGCTTGGAAAGAAATAGGTATGGTTCCAGCAACAGAGTTACGTAACTTATGGCAAAATTACCATTTTCTAGTTGAAAAATTCTTCGACAAAGTACGCATTAATAAGGAGTTGCGTGATCTGGACATGAAGAAAAACATGGAGCTTAAACTTGAGCTTTGTGAAAAAGCAGAAGAACTTCTTGCTGAAAAATCCATTATTAAATCATTTAAACTTCTGCAACATTATCACGACAAATGGCGTGAAATCGGCCCTGTGCCTGGCGAAGTAAAAGAAGAATTATGGGATCGCTTTAAAGGTGCTTCCGACAAAATAAACCAACGCCGCAAAGATCATTACAAAGAATTACAGGGTCAACAACTTGCTAACCTAGATGCAAAGAATGCCCTCATTGAAAAAATTGATGAGCTGCTTGCCGAAATGCCAGAGTCATTAAAAACCTGGCAGTCGAAAACCGATCAGGTTAACGAAACAGTGAAACTTTGGAAATCCATTGGCAGAGCTACAAAAGAACAAAATGACGAGGTCTGGAAATCATTTAAATCGAAGTTAGACATATTTTTTGACGCACGTCGCACCTATTTAAGTGAGCTTAAAGACCAACAGCTCAACAATTACAACCTAAAACTCGACCTCTGTGCCCAAGCTGAATCATACGGCGATAGCGAAGATTGGAAAAACGTTACACGGGACATCATTCAACTACAAAAAGAATGGAAAAGTATTGGCCCTGTGCCACGCAAACATTCCGATAAAGTTTGGAAGCGCTTTAGGGCTGCATGCGATACTTTTTTTAATCGCAAATCTGCACATTTCAAAAACCTACATGGTTTTGAAGAAGACAATTTGGTAAAGAAACAGGAAATTATTGCAGCAATAAAAAGCTTTGTAATTAGTGAACAAAAATCAGCCAACCTTGAAGCACTTAAAGCTTTCCAGCGCAATTGGGTTGAGATCGGACATGTGCCTTTTAATATAAAAGACAAACTCCAGAACGAATATCGTGAAGCCATTGATACCCTGATAGACAAGATGGATCTTAGCCGCATGGAAGCTTCCGCTGCCGATTTCAAGAACAAAGTTGACATGCTGAAATCAGGCCCTGAGGCTGGCCGTAAGTTAAATCAAGAACGCTTTTCAATGGCAAATAAAATGAAGTATCTACAAGATGATATTTCACTTTGGGAGAACAATATCGGCTTCTTTGCCAACTCCAAACAAGCCAATAAGCTGAAACAAGAGTTTGAGCATAAAATAGAAAGAGCCAAGAAGGAACTTGCCGACCTTAAGGCTAAAATAAAAGTATTGGAACAATAACTGAAAACCGGGGTCTAACGCCCCGGTTTTTTTTCAAAAATTGCTGTTAATTTCCCAAAGTCCAATTTCCCGTTTTTATCTATAAATAAGCAAACTTAGTCTATTTGAAAAAAACGTAATTTTACACACGCAAAAGCATATATTATTATTGTAAAATATGGCAGGAAATACTTTTGGGAAAATACTACAACTCACCACTTTTGGCGAATCGCATGGCAAAGCCATCGGGGGAGTATTGGATGGATTCCCGGCAGGTTTAGAAATCGATTTTGAGCATATAAATCGCGAACTTCAACGCCGTCGTCCTGGCCAATCTAAATGGGTAAGCAGCAGACACGAACCTGACGAGATTGAATTTCTTTCGGGTATATATAAGGGAAAAAGTTTGGGCACTCCCATTGCATTTATCATCCGCAACAAAGACCAAAATCCTGCCGACTACAACCACCTCGAAAATGTTTACCGCCCGTCGCATGCCGACTATACCTATCAGGCTAAATACGGCATCCGCGATCACCGTGGCGGAGGACGTGCTTCTGCTCGCGAAACCATTGCCCGCGTTGTGGCAGGTGCTTTAGCCAAACAAATTCTATTGAAGTTGGGGGTCAGTGTAAATGCGTATGTTAACCGTATTGGATCCATAACACTTGATATACCTTATCAAGAAATCGACTTAAACGAAACCGAAAAGTCGCCCCTTCGTTGCCCTGATCCAAAACAAACTGCCTTAATGGAGGAAGCCATTTCGCATGCTGCCAATGAAGGAGAAACCCTTGGAGGTGAGATTACTTGCATAATCACTGGTTTACCTGCAGGTATTGGCGATCCCGTTTTCGACAAGCTCCATGCTGATCTGGCCAAGGCGGTATTGAGCATCAATGCCGTAAAAGGTTTTGAAATTGGTTCAGGCTTTAAATCTTCTGGCATGACTGGGTCGCAACACAACGACGTATTCTACCAAAACGAATCTCGCATCCATACACTCAGCAACTTTTCAGGTGGCATACAAGGCGGAATATCAAATGGTGAAGACATCTATTTCAGGGCTGCTTTTAAACCGGTGGCCACACTAATGAAAGAACAAAACTCTGTTGATGTTCAAGGAAAATCAGTTGTGATTCGAGGAAAAGGGCGACATGATGTAACAGTAGTGCCAAGAGCAGTACCCATTGTTGAAGCCATGGCAGCTTTAGTTATTGCCGACAAGTGGCTGATGAGCAACCAGCCAGTGTTATAAAAAAAAGAAAACTATCGGTTTTTCAAGTATAATTTTGAAAGAAAAAAAACCTCCTTATTTCAGCATTCCTTTTGCTACATTACCTTGCCCATCGTTAGGAGCCGGCTGAATTTTAAGCACCTGTGCCATAAGGCTGTACAGTTCCACGTTAGCAAAGGCAGGGGGTTGAGTATTTATAAGGAAATCAGGCCCAGCTGCGTAAAAAATTGCGTGCATATCAGTATTTCGGTTATCGTAGCCATGCGTACCCATTTCGTCACCCTTTCTCCACGACCAATAAATACTATAGCCTGAATCGGCTTCGACCGTAAAATCTTGGGTGCGTATATTTTTTCCGTAGTGAAGGCGCTCAGGAACATCGTTGTGTGGATAAACCTTAGCGTGCTGAATTTCGTTTAGCTGGCTCAAAACCTGATCAAAAGCGCCCGGTTTCACTTTAAGATTCCATATAGGATTACCACCATCAATATGCGCCAATAAGGTAGTATCTACATTATCATCCAATATAATTTGCCGATCAAGAGAAAGCTCACCCATCCCATGATCGGAGGTGACGATAAAATTAATTTGATTAAAATCTGGAAGCTGACGCATCTTGGTGAAAAATGCAGACAAATTTTTATCAAGTATTTCAACCATTTCACGTGTTTGCAAACTGTGAGGCCCAAAGTTATGTCCTACTCCATCGGGTTCATGATAATACCACATAATTAGTTGAGGGCGCTGTTTCTCTGGCAACTGTAACCATTTGTATACAGAATCGATACGATCATCAAAAGTAAGATTCTGGTTATAAGCATACCAATAGGTAGGCGTCATATTTTGAACGGGGGCTTCTGAACCAACCCAAAAAAGGGTTGCTGTTCTAAGGCCGTTTTTTTCAGCAGTATTCCAAATAGGTTCTCCGCCGTAAAATTCGGGATTGGTAACCGCCGCACGATCATAGATAGCATAGGGTTTCGCAAGATCCGGCGCATAGAAATTATTCATCACGATACCATGACTATCTGGATACAAACCTGTAGCCATAGTGTAATGATTAGGAAATGTTTTGGTAGGGTATGAAGGAATAATATTAGTTTTTATACCCACTTTGGCCAATGAGTCTAGAGTAGGTGTTTGCGCCATATCAGGATAATCCCAGCGAAAACCATCGAGCGAAAGAACGACTAAAGTAGTTTTTTGATCATTGGCCTTAGGCGCTTGACACCTAACAAGTGTAAAAACGACAAATAATAA
>CAYWNI010000148.1:0-4311 GCA_964459525.1 uncultured Lentimicrobiaceae bacterium
CTGACTTGATGACTTTCGCACAAAGTTTTTCTGGAATTAGTGAGGCTTTGACCAGTGTGAAAGAAGAAAAAGATAAAAGCAAAAAAGCAAAAAAAGAAGAGCAACTCGACGAGCAAATATTGGGAATGAAAGAAGGATTAGCCGAGATGTACAAAAATTATGACGAGGCTACTGACGAAGCTGTTTTTGCAAAAATGACAGAAATGTATTTTACCAGCCTGCCAACCGACATGCAACCAGAATATCTGGAAAACATGCTCAAGAAATTCAAGGGCAACTACACCGAACTCGCGAAATATGTTTACGAAAAATCATTTTTGTCAACCGAAACTAAGGCCATGGCGTTTTTAAACGATCCAAGCTTGAAAACCATTGAAAAAGATCCTGCCATGATCAGCGCCAATGAATTTATGGCTAAACTGATGGAGGTAAGTCAGGCTTTTCGTAGTGAAAACAAGGAAATAGGCAAGGCGGAAAGAATGCTAGTTCAAGGCATGCGTGAAATGTATCCTAATAAAAAATTCTATCCCGATGCTAATTCTACATTGCGTTTTAGTTATGGTAAAGTAATGGATTACTATCCTGCTGATGCTGTTCATTACGATTTTGTAACGTATCTCGATGGGGTAATGGAGAAGGAAGACCCATCCAATGATGAGTTTATTGTAGATGAAAGATTGAAAGACCTTTTCAAGAAAAAAGATTATGGTGCTTATGGTCAAGACGGTAAGCTTGTGGTTTGCTTTCTTACAAACAACGACATAACCGGAGGTAATTCTGGGTCGGGTGTAATGAATGGAAAAGGCGAACTCATTGGCATTGCTTTCGACGGTAACTGGGAAGCCATGAGCGGCGACATTGCTTTTAACAACGAAGTGCAACGTACCATTTGTGTGAGTAGTAATTATGTGCTCTTTATCATAGATAAATTTGCCGGAGCAACCCACTTAATTGATGAGCTTGTAATTCGCAAATCAATACCAGAACCTACACGTACCGAAGCTATTCCATCTGAACCTGTGGAAGCTTTATAACGATAAATTTTTCAATTAATTAAGGCCGCTTTCCGCAAGGATAGCGGCTTTTTTAGTTAAAGTTGATATACTGAGCGCAGTATTAAGAAAACACCAAAAAGCACCAATGCAATGCCGGCCAGCTTGTTCACCAAGACCAAGAATTTGTGGGTAGCAAATTTTTTAAACCGTGATGCCGCAAAAGTTTTGATTATGTCGGTAATAAAAACTACCGAAAGTGCACCTGCAAAAAACAGGTACAATTCGTTCGGACGGGCGGCAAAACGTGCCGTAATTCCCACCACTATACTAACCCAAAAAATCCAAACAAATGGGTTGGCCGCATTGAGCAAAAAACCCTTGCCGATAAAAATAATCGGATGCGGTGTTTTTATATCAACTTCTTGATTTTCTGATTCGTTTTGTTTTACCTTGTTGAAAAAGGTAACTACGCCAAAAATGATCAAAAGGATACCTCCAACAACGCCCATAATTTGGTAATTCTCTTTACCTCCGAAAATACTTGTGGCACCAAAAACGGCGATAAAAATAATGATTAAGTCGTTAAGGAATATACCGATAGCAAGCGAGAACCCTGACCAAAATCCACGGTGAATACCGGTTTGTATCAGCGCAAAAAAAGCAGGGCCAAATCCAAACAGAAATGCCAAAGAAAAACCCAGTATAGTACCTTCAAGAAATATATCCATCCAACAAAACTCTAACCTAAACGTAGCCGCGCTTTTTCAGGTATTCGTCCCACTCATCCAAGCGGGAATTTTTTAGTACGCGTGGAAACTTATTCGCGCTCCCCTCTTTGCCCTTTTCTTTCATGTAATCATAAAAAACCTGAGCCGGAAGCACCTTAACAAACACGTCTTTAATGGCTTCCATACGCTCCACACGGTAGTCATCGTTTAAATTCTTTAAATGACCATCTATTTTCTGCTTAGCCAATTCTGAATCCAGAGGGTCGTCGGTACCCAAATACCAGCGGTGGGCAAACAAAGAACCATGCCGGATGCCTGCAACAGTAAACTCTTTTATTTCAACGTCTAGCTCTTCCTGCATCAGCTCAACTGCTCTATTCATATTCTCCTGCGAAAGATGTTCCCCACAAATACTTATATAGTGTTTGGTTCTTCCTGTAATAACAATCTCCGATCTTACCTTATCGACAAATTTTATAGTGTCTCCAAGCAAATAGCGCCAAGCACCAGCGTTGGTCGACATGAGCAAGGCGTACTCTTTTCCAAGCTCCACATCGCCAATAGAAAGTGCGGTAGCCTGGTCGGTCAGGTTTCCTTCTTCATCAAAGTTTTCGGAGTTAAAGGGCACAAATTCGTAGTAAATGCCATTGTCGAGCACCATTTCCATTCCTTCGCCATCTATGCGGTTTTGAAAAGCCACATAACCCTCGCTGGCCAAATACGATTCGTTGTACATAAGTGGTTTGGCGAAAAGCTTTTCGAAACTTTTTATGTATGGTTTAAATGAAACACCACTATGCACATAAACTTTGAGGTTTGGCCATATATCATGAATGGTCGTCAGGTTGTATTCAGCAATAATTCTCTCAAGTAGTATTTGAACCCAAGCCGGAACGCCAACCAAAATGCCAATGTCCCATGTAGGTGCATTTTTAACCATTTCTTTGAGCTTAGTGCCCCAATCGCTTGTTTTTGAAATGCGCCTGCCAGGCTTATAAAAATGCTGAAACCAAAATGGGATATTGCCGGCAGTAATACCTGATAAATCTCCTTCGTAATAGGTACCGTTGTATTGGAGGTGTGTACTTCCTCCTATCATCAAAATTCCTTTTTCGTAAAAATCGAGCGGAAAATTGTATTTGGTAGCCGAAACTAATTGCCGCAAGGTAGCCTGCTTAATGCCCTTTAGCATATCATCAGTAACAGGGATGTATTTGCTTGAAGCATCGGAAGTACCGGAACTAAGTGCGAAATATTTTACCTTTCCAGGCCATGTTACGTAAGTTTCTCCGTTTAAAGCCCTGTACCACCAGCGTTTATACATCGATTGGTAGTCGTGCAAAGCAACCGATTTTTTAAAAGCATTTTCAAAATCAGGCGAATCAATCATCTTTGAAAACTTGTAATGCTCGCCAATAGCTGTAAACTGTGCCTTGCGCAACAGCTTTTTTAATTCCTTATTTTGAGCTACAACCGGATCAAATTTTCTCCTTTGTTTCTCCATTGGCAAGTTGCGCAGTTCAAAGGCCTTCTTGATAATGCTTCCAAGTATGGGCATAGTTTCACTATTTTAATACATGCAAAAGTATTAAAAAATAATTATCGAAAAACATTGACCGGGTTTCAGGGGGCTCTAGGCATAAGCCCACCGTGGTGAAATCAATACAAAATAGAAATACCTTCTTCAGCCAACTGAGTGGCGATTTGTTTTAATCTCACAGAGGACTTTTTGTCTAAAACAAATGGATTGTCTTTGGCAATGAGCAATTTAAGATTTTTCTTTTCAAGCAATTCCCATGGAAACCAGGCAAGATCATTGCTTTGTATGTCGAGTTCATATAATGCGGGCATGGTTGAAAAATCCGGAATCTCAAACAGATGGTTGTAGCTGATATCCAGAATCTCCAGCTCATTATAATTCAAAACCCAATGAGGAATATGGGACAGACTGTTGTGGTGAACATACAAGTGGGTAAGGTTGCTCAGCTCCGCCAACGAAATGGGCAGTTCATCAATTTTGTTGAATGCCAAAAAAAGCCGACGCATGTTTTTCATTTTACCCAACGAATCTGGGATTCGCTCAAGTTTGTTGTAGTAAAAGTCGAGCTCAACAAGCTGGTCTAAATTTATAATTTCGGGAGGGATTTGAGTAAAATTGTTGGTGTACAAAATCAAAACACTTAGGCTGTCCAGTTTATCAAAGGAAGTTGGCAGTTCGAAAAGATTGTTTTTTCCTAAATTGAACTTTTGTAGTTGGGTGAAAACTTCAAGATTATCGGGTATTTCGGTTAGCTGGTTCCCTCCTAGTTGCAAAATTTTTAAGTGCTTCAATCTTTTTATGGATGATTTTCTGAGTTTTATTCTGTTGTAGTTTAAATCCAAATCGACCAATTGCTCCATTTTTGATATCCACTTGGGAATGCGGCGTATATGATTGTTACTGAGATTTAAAGCTCGTAAATTCTTCAGCTTTTTGATGAAACGCGGAATCCGTTTTAGTTGGTTTTCCGACAAATCTAAACTGGTGAGTGATGAATTACGGCTAAACCTAACTTTCGTGATTTTGCTATTTGACAAAATCAGCTTTG
>CAYWNI010000148.1:4321-7406 GCA_964459525.1 uncultured Lentimicrobiaceae bacterium
TTGTTTTAAGAGAATCGAATCCAGTAAGGTCAGGCCAGATTTCCATACCAAGATTTATCATTTCGAGTTTCACAACAGTGTCAGAATTCGCTTTCTGCAACATCCTATTAAACTCCTCCCTATCAATGGCCTGTTGTTTTTCTACACGTGCCAACCACGCTAAATAAGCGGTGTCCTGGTCCATAATTGTTCGCTGTTGTCCATGTATTGCCACGGGAAATAACAAAATAATGCACCAAAAGGAGGCTATCCAATGTTTCATATCGAGGTGTTTTTCTGATAAACGCATTTTTTGAACTAAAATTTTAGTTGTTGAAAACAATTTAGCACTCCTTGAAACGAGATATTAAATATTGCCCGCAAAAACAGGTTAATGCCAGTGGTAGCGACAGGCTAACAATTTTCAAAAACGGTTTGAGGTCTCCAATTTGAAGAACACCTCAACATATCTTTTATATTCAATTTAATATCAATATATTACAACTTATTTTTTGTCATGAAAAAATATTTTTACAAATGTATTTTTCATGTTAAAATGATATAATTTCGCAATGAATTTTAAGATAAAAGTTGTACTAATTATTCATTTTTAAAGCCAATAAACTAAGGTTAAAATGTTGCTTAAACACCTTAAAAAGAAATGAAACCGAAAAATGTACTCATGTCAAAATCTTCGTATGTTCAGGAAGATCTTGACGAGCCTCCACCTTATGGAGGAGCAAGTAACTTATTAAGTAATCTTGCACCCTTTATAACAAATCTTTCTCCCGAACCTTTTCCTGTATCATCCGAAGCTGAAGCTTTCCGAAATATTTATTTTCCGGGAGTTACTTCAGACAAATGGAGTGATTGGAAATGGCAAGTGCGCAACAGTTACACTTCTTTTGAAGCACTGGAAAAAGTTATTTCACTTACCGATGACGAAAAAGGCTTTAAAGAGCAATCGCTCAACCTGCCTATACGCATAACTCCCTATTATGCATCGTTAATTGCTTCTCAAAACAGTCTGCAACCCCTGAGAAAAACGATGGTGCCCACCTTAGATGAACTGGTGGTTTCTCCTGGCGAAGAATCCGACCCGCTTGGCGAAGAACACGATAGCCCCGTGCCGCTAATTATCCACCGGTATCCCGACAGGGTGTTGTTTTTGGTAACGGGTTTTTGTTCGGCTTTTTGCCGCTATTGCACCCGATCGCACATGGTTTCTAAAAAGGACAAAATGCACGCCGGAACGCCTCAAATCGACAGGGCAATAAATTACATCAGGCAGCATTCCGAAATACGAGATGTGATTATTTCTGGAGGCGACCCACTGACTTTATCAGACGAACGCATTGAATATCTGCTGAGCGGTCTTCGTAGCATTCCGCATGTTGAAATGATTCGGCTTGGCACAAAAGTTCCGGCAGTATTGCCCATGCGTATTACGCAAAAGCTGGTAAACATGCTCAAAAAATATCACCCACTTTTTATGAGTCTGCATTTTACCCATCCCGACGAGTTGACTCCAGAAACGCGCGAAGCTTGTATTCGTTTGGCAGATGCCGGCATTCCGCTGGGTAGCCAGACGGTTCTACTAAAAGGAGTAAACGATGATGCCGAGGTGTACCGTAAGTTAACCCACGAATTGCTCAAAGTCAGGGTAAAACCCTATTACCTGTACCAATGCGATCCCATTCCAGGTTCGGCTCATTTTCGCACCAGCGTGGCCAAAGGGCTCGACATCATTAAACACTTGCGTGGATTTACTTCGGGCTATGCCATTCCTCACTACGTAATTGACGCTCCCGGTGGAGGTGGAAAAATTCCACTTTTACCTGAGTATTTCGTTGCAAAAGAAAACGGACAGGTTATACTGCGCAACTACGAGGACAAATTGTATAACTATCCTGATTACATGTAGGGTCGCACTTACCTGTTTCACAACGAAAAACGCATCAATCATGAAAATAGGACTAACCTATGATTTGAGATCTGAGTACCTTAAAATGGGATACTCTGAGGAGGAAACTGCCGAATTTGATAAGGAAGACACCATCGAAGCCATCGAAAAAACCTTGCAAGAACTTGGTTATCAAACCGAACGTATCGGACATTTAAAACAATTGGCATCAGCGCTTGTTGCTGGTCGCCGATGGGATATGGTGTTTAATATTTGTGAAGGAATGTACGGAATAGGCCGCGAAGCTCAGGTGCCCGCCATTTTAGACGCCTACAATATCCCCTATGTTTTTTCGAACCCCTTGGTGTTGGCTCTAACACTCGACAAAGGGCTGACAAAACGTGTTGTTCGAGATGCTGGAATTTTCACACCTGATTTTGTGGTAGTTAGAGAGCTATCAGATTTGAAAGCGGTTAATATGTCGTTTCCGCTTTTTGTAAAACCTGTAGCCGAAGGTACCGGAAAAGGGATAAGCAGCAAGTCAATTGTCAACAACAAAACCGAACTTGAAAATACATGCGATTACCTCATCAACACTTTCCATCAGGCTGTTTTGGTTGAAAGCTATATGAGTGGACGCGAGTTTACCGTAGGCATCGTAGGAACAGGCGCGCATGCCCGACCTACAGGCACCATGGAGATTCTGCCTCTCGAAAATGCCGAAAAAGGGCTGTATTCATTTAGCAACAAAGAAAACTACCAAGGACTGATTGAATATCAGGCTTTAACTCAAGAACCTCTAAAAAGCCAATGCGAAAAACTCGCTCTGGAAGCTTACCGGGTGCTTCAGTGCGAAGATGGCGGACGGGTTGATTTGCGCATGGACAAAAACGGAATTCCTAATTTTTTAGAAATAAACCCTTTGGCTGGCTTGCATCCGGTTCATTCCGACTTACCCATTCTAAGCCGACTTAATGGCTTACCTTACATTGATTTGATGAAAAGTATTATGGATTCAGCCATAAAAAAACTCAAAAAACCTGCCCAATGAAAAAGGCTGTATTGTTAATCAATGCGCTTTCAAAACATCCTACCGAGGATGAGCTGGATGTGCTCGATCAGGCTAGTTTGATTGAAGAAACACTCGAAAAACTGAACTACGCAAGCGAGCGCATTTTTATGGATTTTGATTTTTTTTAAAAA
>CAYWNI010000149.1:0-7388 GCA_964459525.1 uncultured Lentimicrobiaceae bacterium
AATGGAACTTCCTGAGTTAGGTTTATTGTCTCGACCTTAACGGAGTTTTCCATTAAAAGTTTGGGTTTACTGTATTCATTTTCGGTATATTTTCCATAAAATTCATCATAATTTAAAACCGTTTTTGCCATTCCCGCATACATTCCGGTTAGCTCAAAAAGCGAAGCCTCTCCCCCACCCAAAATCATGGAAAGTCCATAATAATCAGCTGTTTGATTAAAGGAGTTAATTCCTGTTTTGTGAAGCAAGTTTAAAAAACGTCCGGCTCCATAGTCGCGAAGCATAAACACCGCCGGCACATTTAACGACCGTGAAAGCGCCTCAGAAGCAGCCACAGCCCCTGAAAAACGGTTGTCGAAATTGGCAGGGTGATAATCGTCGTAATAGCTGGGTATGTCGGCTACAAGACTGTTGGGCAATAGCAGTCCATCCTCCTGCATGGCCGCATATAGCAGCGGTTTTAGGATGCTCCCTGTACTTCGTGGCGCTTGGATTACATCCACTGAGTTCTGATGATTCTCACCTGACCTTGGCAGTGTATTGCCTACATAAGCCAACACTTGCTTGTCGGCAACCGAAACAACCAGCACAGCCATATTATAAATTCCATTTCCGGCAAGTTGCTGACTGTTTTCATCAACCAACCTGTTTACTTGCTTTTGAAGATTGACATCAATGCCTGTTACTAAATTCCCTTTAGGATAGCTTATTGCAAGCAAATCAACCAAATGTGAAGAGTAATTTGGCAAGGGCAAGGGCTTTTCCGGCAAGGGCTCAAGCAAAGCCGCTGAAAGGATAAGCTCGTCGATGATGCCGCTGGCATGAAGTCTTTTGAGCAATAGGTTGCGTTTTTTTTCGAGCAAGGCTCGGTTTTTACCCGGATTTATTAGCGAAGGCGCATTGGGTAGTACAGCCAGTGTTGCGGCCTCAGCCCAACTTAACGAGCCGGCAGGATGACCAAAATACCGCCATGCCGCTGCCTCAATTCCAACCACATTTCCTCCCATGGGAGCGTTGTCGGCAAAATACTGCAGAATATCGTCTTTGCTTTCTTGTAGTTCGAGGCCAACAGCTAGGGTGATTTCAATGGCTTTTTCAAAAATTGTTCTGGGCTTGCCTTTACGTGAAACCCGAATAACTTGTTGTGTGAGGGTACTGCCGCCTCGCACAATTTTTCTGGCTTTCATGTTTTGTTTCATCGCCGACCAAATTGAAGCCGGATTAAACCCGGGATGCTTGAAAAAGTACTGGTCTTCAAAAAGTAAACCGGCCTGTTTGAACTTTTCAGGGACAGCTCCTGTTGATTGAAACCGCCATTGGCCATCGCTGGCAATGCGTGCACCCAAAAGATTGCCGTCACGACTAAAAACTGCCGTTGAAAATGGGTCGGAAAACAAAGGTCGGGGTAACGTAACCAATCCAATGAGTAACCACAGCACCAAAGCCATAACTGCATACAACAGCCAAAAGCGCTTTGACTTCAACAATCTTTTCTTTATCCGTTGATTTGCAATCATTTTACTCAAAACACAACTAAACTGCTATCTGGGTTTTTATTTTTTTGCAAACCACTATTTCGGTTGACTAACCGTTATCCAACCGCCACCCAAAGCGGCCTTTACGTCGTTGTTGTACATGGCCTCGCATGTACTTACCGGAAACGTATAATCGCCTGCATACGAAGCATGAAGCAACAGGTAATAAACCTTTGTTTCCCCTCCCCGAAGGCCAAAAAACACATCAACGCCATCGTCGTTTATGTCGGTAAAATCGCTAGGACTACTTTTTAAGCTGGCGTTGGCGTCGTACATATTGGTGTTGATAATTTCCCAGCCAGCAGGAATTTTATACGACAAAGCCATCTGTTCACTGTAATCAAAATCTTTGGATTTTGTTACAGTTACTTTTACATAAAAATCTTTTCCAAGTGGTAACTTTTCAGGGGATATTATACTGTTCCTCAGATCATAATAAGTAAGCCTAAACGATAGGTTATTTTCTATATCCACTTTTTTAGAAGCTATGGGTATTCCCGATCCTGTAAAAGTGAGGTAAATATCCTTTTCGCCAAGATTGTTGATTTTTACTGGCTTATCGTCACTGGCATTCAGCGTGTCAATTGTCATTCTGGCATCTATTGTTCTGTTTCCAGATTTAAAACCACCCTGGGTGTAACTGTATTTTCCGGGCATATCTGGCGACTGGTCTCCCATAAACTCAGCAACAGAAAGCAATGCGAAAGCAGTCGACTGGGTGCTAAGCCAACGTGCCGACCCCAGTGTTTGTGCGACTTGTTTGTAAAGCGTAAAGGCTTTTTCCTTTTCTCCTAAAGCCATGCAGGTAATCAAGTAGAAAGCCTGATCACGCGTTTGCGACCCGTATCGGTCGTCGAAATCATGCAAGCGTGAATTGTAATTGACGGTGTTTCCCTCGAACAATTTCTTTGCAATTGCCATCTGACCGATCGCGGCATAGGCAGCAGACAGGTGTGTACGCGCAGCCTCCGAAATAGAGGGGTTTTCTGCCATTCGGTTCATGGCGCTCAGTGCGGGCTTTTGGGCAAACGCCAGTGTATAAAGCCGATAAGCCTGACTTGCTTCTGAAACCGTGGTATTTTGCATTGGCGATGGAGTCCAATTGTTGGCGGCTTTGGTTTGAAACGACACCCAACTTTCCATAAGCTGCGGTGCAACCGGATAGCCAAGGTTTATCGCGCTAAGCAAAAAATGTCCGGTATAGCTGCTAATCCAATCTGAGGTAACGCTACTTCCCGGCCAATACGTAAATCCTCCTGAATTGAGCTGCCGGTTACTGGCTTGTTTTATGGCACGCATCACCTGATTTGAAATGCTCTCGATCTGACGGTTGTTTAAGTCCAAAAACCGATCGAGATAGAGTTGTGGAAAAACGCCCGAAACTACCTGCTCGGTACAGCCATAGGGATACTGGTTTAAATATTGGATGCGGCTCTCCAGGTTTATAGGCTGTGTTCCTGATATGGTCATCGTCGACGACCTGCTTTTGGGAATACCAATCAACGGCGGCACGAACTCTGCTTCTTTTCCTGCTTCAAGCAAATGATGTTCAGATAAATAAACCACAGGATTAGGGTTTCGTACCTGTACCTCTACATCATAACTTGCCTGTTCTTTGCCGCTCTGCACTTCTACATGGATGGTTGCAATGCCTTGTTTTTCCGAAACTTTTACCGGAAACCAAGCCATTTGCTCGCCTGACTTGTCAAAATCAAGCGTGGCTGTATTCTTTTTTGTATTCAACAATTCGTTTGTGCTCAGGGTTACTTTGGCTTTTTGAATTTTTTCGTCCAGCGCAAAAACTGTAACAGGCACATAGACAGTTTCATCGGGGCTGAGTACACGCGGAACAGTGGCGAGCACCATCAGCGGTTGTTTTACAGTTATGGACTTCTGAGCCGTTCCGTAAGCCGCTGCTGACGAAGCAACCACCATGCAGCGCACCGAACCTATATAATTAGGCATGTGGAGTTTGTGTTCTGCTTTCTCTCCTTTTCTCAAGGTAAACGGCCCTAAAAAAGTCACAACGGGTTTAAACCTGTTGGCTTTTTTCTCACCTGTGATGGTATTTTCTTCTGAACCATCGCCACCAACAGCAAGCGTATGCAGTATCCTTCCTCCAAAAACTCCCAGAATTTGATCGTAGTCATCCCAGGTGCGCACGCCAAGTGCTTGTTTGGCATTGAAATAGGCGTATGGATTTGGGGTTTTAAAATTGGTTAAATCCAAAAGACCATCGTCGACAACCGCAAGTGTGTAAGTCATTTCGCGGCCATTTTTTTCTGAAACGGTAATCGTATAATCTGATTTGGGGCGAACCGATTCCTCACTTTGTATTGTAGGCTGCAGCAAGTCGTTGGGGTTGTTTACCTGAATATTGGCCACGCCGTACATGCGAACGGGCAGGTCGTTAACGGCCTGATTGTAGGGTTGTAACACGCCAACAGAAGCATAAATGTTGGGTGTCATCTCGTTGGTTGCCTCAAAGCGGATAAGGGCTTCACGCTTTTTAGCAAGTAATGTCCAGCTTTTTAGTATGGTGTCGTTGCTTTCGAGACTGATGAGCAGGCGTGCATTTTCAGGCACATCAAGCGTAATGTTCACGGTGTCGCCAATCTGGTATTGGGTTTTGTCGGGGCTTAAGCTAAGCTGTGTAATTTCGCCGGGAGCCTGCCGCTGGTCTCTGTTGTAGTAGGAAGGCCAGTCGACATAAAACCGGATTCCGGTGGCATGACCACTTTCGTTGTCAACTACTTCGGCATAATACCAACCCCAGGCCGGGTATTCGAGGTTAAGCGTAAATGTACCAGACCCTGAGGGAGTTGAAACGGTTTTGGTAAGCACACGTTCGTCGTAATGGCTACTCATGTACGAAGCCAAATTTGAATGGCCATCGCTGCCATACCACCAACTCCAGGTAAGTTTATAAACCGAAATATCCAAATCCTTGCCTTGAACAGGTTTTCCCAGATTGTTCACTGTTACCAGATCGAATACCAACGGGGTGTCCACTTCCAGAAAATCACTTCCCTTCGGAATTTCGGGTAATTTGATGCCAACATAATTGGAATAAGGCGAGTAAACCCTGCTGGTTTGATTAACGCTAAATCCACCCCCATTTTCAAGCACCTTGGTAAACAGGTTCACGCTAATCATGCCTGGGGCTGTGTTGTTTGCCGGAAATTCCAACGAAAAATCAACTTTTCCATTTGCATCAAGCCGCCCATCAAAAACTGTTTTCGTTTCTGGGTAAAAATCCCGTGAAGGACAGTCGAATTGGAAATCAGGATACTTTTCGAAACGGGTTTTTGCTGGTTTAAAAGTGGCTTCACAGTTTGCCTCAAAGCCCGAAGCAGCTCCCCCACTTAGCCAACTGCTTTTTATTTCGACTAGGTTGTTTTTTTCAGTTAACAGTGTGTCAGCAGTGGTTAGCTCTATTTTCAACCTGTTTGGTACAATGTTTTCGATGCGAACCAACTTGGTAAAAATAGCATTGCCCACGGTAGCCCGAATGGTGTAAAGTCCTGGCGCATTGTTTTCGGCAGTTGATAAGGTGAAGCAATAAAGTCCCTGTGTGCCTTTGTTAAGTGTTTTTGTCTGAACAACTTTATTTCTGGCATCGCTAAACTCGATGGTGACAGGATGGTTTTTTGGAATTCTATTGGCTCTATCTTCAAGAATTAATCCCATGAAAAGCGTATCTCCCGGACGCCATACGCCTCTTTCTCCGTAAATAAATGCTTCAAGTCCCTCTTGCCGCATGCGTCCGGAGGTGTTGAATTTTGAATACGACAAGGCTTGGCCATCATCGAGTTTAAGATAGGCGTATTGGCCTTCAAACTCGGCAATCAGAAATCCCGGAACACTGTTTTCATTTACCGCTATTGTCGCCAAGCCTCTGACATCAGTAGCTGCATTGCCTAGCAGCTGTTGCTGAAAGCCATAAAGACTGATGTTACAATCCAACACCGGCAGGGTGGTGATGAGGTTGTTTACACGCACCTGAAAGCTGTTTCCATTGTTTTTTACCCTCACTCCCAGGTTGCTAGCCAGTATATTCTTCGACGGAAAATGATCGGTATAGCTATAATAGTAAGCCCTTTTGCAGGGATCGTTCCGGTTCGACCAATAGTCGCTGTCGGGGCTGTTATAATCGCTTGTGCAGGGGTACACAATGTCGTCGTTGGTAAATGAAAGACTGATTTGGTAAATAGCACCTGTTTCCGCTTTGATAAACTTGGTCAGGTCGATGGCATAGGCCGAATAGTCCCATGTGTTTTCCTGTGGCACATTGGTGAGATCAAATTGTCCTTCGTACACTTGTTCGCCTACGCGGTACATTTCATAATCGGTGCCTAGATCATTTATCTGCATGAATTGCAGTATGTTGGAAGTAAATATTTTGTCGATAACCACCTTTACAGAAGTGATATTCCGCGCTTCAAAAGGCACTATCCATTGTTTTTCACCGGGGAGTATCGATCCGCTACCAGTAAATTTTACTTCAGGCAAGGCGGGTTCAACATGCACATTTCGTTCGATGTACTCACCTAGCTTCTGGCCGTTTATATTCTCTAAAAGCGCTGAAACAGAAAGCATTTCGTCGTTAGTCAATCGGGTGTCTGGGGTCACGCGCAGCACGTTTCCTTCGATGTCGAGCGCAACTTTAATCTGGCTTTGGAAATATACCAAACCATCCAAATTTTGTTTGGGGTTGAGCGGATCTGAAAAAGTAAGCACGAAATGCTGTTCGGGATAATCGCCTGTGCTCACGCTCATCAGGTTGAATTCACTAATGGGTGGGACATCAAAAGATACAGTAGTTTTTTTAATGCCAATGTCGGCGGTGTTCCAGGTTAGCACCACAGCATGAGGCGATTGTCCGCGCTCGACACTGTCGATTAAAAAACGGTAGGTTGGCGGCATCGACGCTTTGTCCCAGCTAACTTTTAATTTCCTGCCATCTTGGTTTGCCGACAACCAACTGCTTAGCTGCTCGTTGCTTACCATGTCTGAAGTGGTTATGCTACCTTTTAACTGGTTCCAGGTCAGCGAGCTGTTGACGTACGGACTTATTGCCAGCTCATTTTGTTTAAAGTCCAAGTCGACAATCTGAAAGGAAAACTCAAACTGCTTTGTGTTTTTGGCCTGATCGGGAAACAATTTTTGCAGGTTTAGGAAGGCCTTATAGTTTTTGCCATTTTTGAATGGATAATCCGGAATAAAACGCAATATACGTCCGGCTTCTACATAAGTACGCCCTTTAACTTCAGGCTTAAACGAAAAAATCCCATCAGGGATAGGCTCATTGACAAACCGTTCGTTTAACGACATGGCCAGCCTCACCTGAATAGCAGTGGAAGCAGGAAGCACGCCAGAACTGTGGCTGATAACAAACTTACCGCTCTCGGTGGCAGCAGCTTGCTGGTGATCTTGGCAAGATGAAATAAGGATTAACGTGGCGAACCATGAAAAGAGCAAGGTGCTAAATAATAAGGGTTTGACGTTCATAAAGCATGTATTTTTATCGGATATGGCATAAGGTTTCCAATGATGATTGTTGACGCGATGTTAGGTGATACATTTTTTAGTAAAGCTACAAACTTAAGTGTTTAAACAAGAATAGCTGGTCGATTTTCATGAAATTATTTTTGAGAGGTTGGTTTTGCTCTACACTACCCGCAAACCCCAGCCAGGTAGTTTATTAAAAAATTTAAAGGCAGATGAATGAACATAAAAATATTGTACATTTGACAACTGCTAACTACCATAACATGAATAAAACCACGTCTCCTCAATTTTCAAATTATTTGAATACGAACTCTTGGTACGCTGCTATGGTTGTGTCTGAAG
>CAYWNI010000150.1:0-7387 GCA_964459525.1 uncultured Lentimicrobiaceae bacterium
CCATATTAACAATAATCTCGCGGTTATAATTGGCAACGATGTTGGTGGCATACGCATTCATTAGTCCGGCTGCGCTGCCGTTAATGGCGTTTGTAATTATTTGTACTTCAGCTGTTTTGTCGATAACCAAACGGCGACCAAAATCAGGTTCGATAACCAAAATTTGATCCGAATGGCCTTTTTCAAGCAATTCAACAGCCTCTTGGTAATTATCTACCTGATCGGTAATTGAATAAAAGGAAGAACCCGAAAAATCGGAAACCAAATCACGGGATGCCGCTGTTTTGTTTTGATCGAAAATAACAAGGCGCACCTGCTTGATTTCAAAAGTTGCCGTGTACGACAAAACCAACAATTGCACAATCGGGATTATAAAAATAATGGGAAGCATCGCTTTGTCGCGAAACACCTGGATAAACTCCTTTTGAAGTAAATAGTATAATTTCTTCATCGCTAAGTCAGCCTGATTTTGAATTTTTTTACACTTAACCCGATAAAAAACAACGTCATAAGCACGATAATCAGGGTTTCTTTCCAAATATATGCCAACCCAGTTCCTTTAAGCATGATGTCTTTTACAATGATAATAAACCATTTAGAAGGCATAATATGGCTGATAAGTTGCAATGGTAAGGGCATGTTCTCAATGGGGAAAACAAAACCTGACAACAAAATTGTGGGTAACATCAGCGCAAACATGCTAAGCAACATGGCCTGTTGTTGGGTGCTGCTGATGGTGGAAATAAGAATTCCCAAGGCCAGCGACATGACGATAAACAGCAGGCTCTCGGCCATAAGTAGCGTCACACTCCCGTTAAAAGGCATTAAAAACACGAAACGAGCCAGCAACAATATGACGATCAGGTTGATAAATGACAAAAAAACGTAGGGAATTACTTTTCCTACAATGATTTGAAACGGTTTTAAAGGCGAAACCAACAAAGCTTCCATCGTTCCCAGTTCTTTTTCGCGGGCAATGGAGAGTGACGTCATCATGGCTGAAACAAGCATGAGTAAAATGGTAATTACACCCGGAACAAACATGTAAACGCTTTTAAGTTCAGGATTATACATCATGCGCGACTGCACCTGTATGGCAACAGGTACTTTCATTTGCTCAACAAGTTTCTGTGTCATGTAAGTGTTTATAACTCCACTTATATAACTGCTTATAATACTGGCTGTATTGGGTTCGGAAGCATCCAGAATAATCTGAACCGTTGCGCCCTTTTGTTCGCTCATTTTTAGAGCAAAGTCGGGCTCAAATACCACCACTGCTTTGATGTTTCCCTGCTTAAAATAGGATTCAATCTCTTTGTTTGACTGCAAATCGGCTTCAGGTAGAAAATAACCAGAAGAAACTAGTTTTTGGATTATTTCGCGTGTAACTTCATCTTTCGACTGATCGAGAATACCAATTTTGGCATTGGTGATATCGTTGGTGATGGCAAAGCCAAAAAGCAGCACCATAACTACAGGCATACCGAATAGTATCACCATCGACCGGTAGTCGCGAAAAATGTGAAAAAACTCCTTTCTAATAAATGCCCACATTACCTTGCAATCTTTATAAAAACATCGTTCATTGAGTTAACGCCGTATTGTGCTTTTAGCTCTACAGGTGTTCCTAAAGCTTCAATGCGGCCATCAGCCATAATGCTAACCCGCTCGCAGTATTCGGCTTCATCCATATAGTGGGTGGTAACAAATACGGAGGTGCCCTGGTGAGCGGTTTCGTATATCATTTCCCAAAACTGGCGACGCGTAATAGGGTCAACACCTCCGGTAGGCTCGTCGAGAAAAACCACTTGCGGTTGGTGCATAATGGCCACCGAAAAAGCCAGTTTTTGTTTCCATCCCAGCGGAATTTCGCGCAATAAGGTGTTTCGTGTATGTTCCATATCCAGTTTTTGCAGAAAAAAACTGGTTTGTGTTTTAATGGTTGATGCTGAAAGCCCGTAGATTCCGCCATAAAACCGAAAATTTTCTTTCACGGTCATGTCGTTATACAACGAAAACTTCTGACTCATGTAGCCAATGTTTTCCTTCACTTTGTTCGGGAATTTCGCGACATCAATTCCTGCAACGCTTGCGGTTCCGGAAGTGGGTGATGAAAGGCCACACAGTATTTTGATGGCGGTGGTCTTTCCGGCACCATTGGCGCCTAAAAACCCAAAAATCTCTCCTTTTCTTACCTCAAAATTAAGGTCGTTGTTGGCAACAAAATTGCCAAACTTTTTAAAAAGATGGCGCACAACAATCATGTTTTCTGTGTCTTTCATGCAGGTTGTGGTGTTTCCATCATGGCCAAAAAGCAATCTTCAATTCCGGGTTTTCCTTGTTCAACCTGAATTTGTTGGTGGTTTTTTGCCTTTAGGTAATTTGTAATCTCAGTTACGTTTTGGTTTTCTGATGCAAAAGTCATGTGGATAACATCGCCAAAACGGAACACGTTTTTCGCTTCAGGATAGGATGTCAACTCCGCCAACAAATGATACATCTGGTTGGTTTTCACGGTGTAAAGTTTGCCCTGATAGTTGCTTTCAATGACCGACGGCTTGTCGACAACCATCACTTTTCCATGATCCATGAGTGCCACACGATCGCACTGGGCGGCTTCATCCATGTAGGGTGTCGAAACCAAAATGGTTATGCCCTGTTGTTGCATTTTTTTTAGCAACTCCCAAAATTCCATCCTTGAAACCGCATCTACGCCTGTGGTAGGCTCATCCAGCACCAGCACTTTGGGGTTGTGGATAAGGGCGCACGAGAGTGCCAGTTTTTGTTTCATGCCTCCCGACAAATCACCTGCCCGCCGTTTTTTAAAGGGTTCTATTTGTTGGTATATATCGCTGATAAGGTCGTAGTTTTGCTCGACAGTGGTGTTAAAAATACGGGCGTAAAACTGTAGATTTTCCTCTACTGTTAAATCCAGATAAAGGGAAAACTGGCCAGGCATATACCCCACACTTTTTCTAACCTTTTTATAGTCGCTTACCACATCCAGCGGCCCTATCGAAACAGATCCGCTGTCGGGCAAAATCAGGCTGGTGAGTATTCTGAACAAAGTTGTTTTGCCGGCACCATCAGGGCCTATAAAGCCAAAAAGCTCTCCTTCAGCAATGTCAAGCGAAATATCTTTCAATGCAGATACTTCGCCATAATGCTTGCTTACGGTGGCAAACCTGATAAATGCTGGCAAAACTTCCATGTTGTATCGAAACGACTATTTTACACGTGTCCAATAGGTGTTTTTACCCAATATACTCATCCCGATAAACCCACGGATTTTAAGGGTATTCATGTCTTTGAGGTCTTCAAATTCCATGTAGCAGCTGTAGGTTTTTCCGCTTTTGGGATCGTAAATCGTGCCATCATTCCATTCGTCTTCGTCAAAAACAAAATCTTTGAGCAATAACAAACCCATGCGTGGGCGTGATTGCAACGATTCGTCTGGATTTAGGTTGTCGGTTTTGGGTTTGCCTGTTTCGGGGTCGTTTGGTGTTTCCATCCAAACAATTTTGCCGAAAAACTTACCGTTATCTTGGTAAATTTGAATGTGGGCATCTTTGTCGGCATTTAGCCAGGTTCCTAAGATGTCGTCGGCTTTTTGAGCCATAGCTTGATTAGCGGTTAGTACAAACATGCCGATTAGGGCAATAAATAGCAATGAGATTTTTTTCATGTTAATGGTATTTAGTTAATAATAAATAGTTTATTGGTAGTTAATTGTTATAAAAGGACGCTAAAAATTAATTTCTCCGGGCATTCCAATTTTGAGTGCTCCGTTGTTTTGCACTTCCACCTTGATGGCGTAAACCAAATTTACCCGTTCTTCTTTGGTTTGTATGGTTTTGGGCGTAAACTCTGCGGTTGGCGAAATCCACACAACACGGCCTGTAATGGCAGCATTTTCGGATTTATTTTTGTCGTACAAAACATCAACAGTCTGGTTTATATCTACTTGCGAAAGTTGTGCGCCGCTAATGTACGCTTTTAGCTTTAATGTAGTAAGGTTGGCCACTTTGTAGAGCGGCCGGCTCAGGGTAGCCATTTCGCCCTGCCGCGCATAAACCACGAGTGTCGTTCCCTCTACAGGATTGGTAATCAGGCATTTTTCGATGGCTTCATCAACTTGCTCAATTTGTACTTCTACGGCTTTCATTTGGTCGTAGATGTTTTGCTCACGCGATTTAATGGCTTTTATTTGCCTAATGTTGACAGCCACCAATCCATCAATGTCGTCTTTTTGCTTTTGGGTGGCGGCGCCTTTTTCGAACATGTTTGCAATGCGCACCTGATTAACCTTGTTGTTTTGTAGCAATTGGGTTTGCACCTCCATTTCGGCATTGATGTTATCGAGTTGTGAAGCTGTGGTTCTTTTCTGTTGTATCAACAATTTCTTTTTTAGATGCAAGTCGGTGGTGTCGATAAGCCCGATGATTTGATCCTTTTTTAATAGATCGCCTTCCGTAGCTGTAAAGTGCAAAAGCTGACCGTTTCCTTGTGCCGATACCACCACTTCGTCGGTTTCAAATTGGCCATAAGCATCTGCTTTTTGCTCTTGGTTATTACAAGCTTGTGACAAGATAAGTAGTGCGGCGAAAAATAGTATTTTGTTCATAATCTATTTGTTACGAGGTTAAATGTTTCCGAGAGCTATGTTGTACTGGTATTTTGAATAGATTAACTGGAGCTTATGTACTTCCATATTTAAACGGGCTTTAACCTGTTTGTTAAGTTCAATTAAATAACTCGTGGTGGTTATAGCACCGTTGCGCAATTGCACGTTAGCCGAATTTACCACATTTTCCTGTAAAGCAACTATGGTTGAGTCGGTTGCAATCAATTGTTCTGATTTGCGGATGTCGGCAAGTTTGGCTTCGAGACTGGCTTTCAGGTTTTGGTCAAAACTTTGCATTTGTGTGCTAATGATTTCATTTTGAACATGAAATACAGTTTTTTCCCGTTTTACCTGATTCCAATCCCAGATATTCCAATGCAAACCGACACCCACCTTAAAATAGGTGTCAAAATCATTGTTCAACATGTCGTAACCAGGTCGGCCATATCCAGCCTGCCCGAAAGCCTTAAAAAATGGATTTCTTTTCGTTTGACTAATTTGCGTAAGCGCCTGTATTTTGGTTTGTTGCTTACCCAAAAGCAGGTACTCAGGTCGGGTATTTACAAACTTGTAATTCACTACGGCCATTGCAGGAATTGTAAGCATGTCAGGATCGGAAATGGCCATACCAGTGAGGATTTGCAGACTTCCTGTTAACGCTCTGGCGTCTTCTTTGTGTTCGATAATTTGCTGAACGGCAAGATGATACTCAACCTTTAGCGCATCCACTTCGGCACTAAGAATGGCTCCATTATTATAAGCTACTTCTGCATCCTGAATACTGGATTCCAAGTTTTTTTTCAGGACGTCGAGTATTTCAAGGGTTTTTCGCATCAGAATAATATTGAAAAACAACTGGTTAACCCGGTCTTTTAACTGATAAAATTCAATTTGCAGCTGTTGTTGCGCGATGTCGAGGTTTGCGTCTTCAAGATTTTTGCGGGCATTGGTTAACCCTCCATCATAAATTTTTTGTTCCACGTCAACGTTTAACGCATACCAGTCGTTGGCAATAGTTGGAACATCCATTCCGGGCACTGATATAGGTAGTTTTGTAACGTCCGACTGATAAGAAGCTTGTCCGTTGAGATTGAGCGTAGGCAGATAACTGCTCTGTAGGTTTTTAATATTCAGTTGATTTATCTGCACCGCCATGTCCAGTTGCTTTAGGTTTGGGTAGTTTTGGATAGCAGCCGTGTAACAATCTGTCAAAGTAATGTGATTGTCATCTTGAGCATAAAGGTTGGCTACGGCCAGAACGGCAAACAAAAAAAAGATTTTTTTCATGATTCCGAGGTATTTATATACAGCGAAGACTTGATAAAGTTAATAACGTGCGTAATGCGTCCGTCGATAAATTGGCGATACGCCTGTTCGTCGTTGTTAAGCATAAAGCCTTTTATAATGGGCTTTGCCACGAACGGAAATATACACAAACCCAAAATATCAACGATCAGGTGAATGGGTGAAACCGGGTGAATCAGTTTGTTGTCAGCAGCCTCATTAACGAGCCTCATCACTTTTGAAATATCAAGTCCATAATGTTTAATGTATTCCACAATCATATCAGGATTGCGGTTAAGCTCATGCAACATAAAATCAGGCACAAAAGGTTTTTCGCTAATAAGTTGTATGTAATTTGTAACCAGTGAATCGATAAGTTGTTCGAGGGAATTTGTCTGCTCCACAACCGTTGCAATCAGCCCGGCTACTTCGTTGAACAGCTCAATAAAAACACGATCGAAAAGCTTGGTTTTGCTGCGAAAATAATAATGAAGTAATGCTTTGTTTATGCCGGCTTCGTCGGCAATTTCCTGCATGCGTGCACCATCCATCCCTTTCAATATAAACACTTTACGCGCCGCATCAATAATTTTTTGTTCCGTATTTTCAGTAATGTTGACCAATTATTTTAACTGTTTAGTTAAATCATGTGGGCAAATGTACTATAATTTGTGAATTATGAATGGTTTTTTGCAAATTGTTGGTTACAACAAATCATTCGCCAAATTTGCCAATTCAGAGCGTTCGCCTTTTTCGAGACGCACATGGGCATAAATACTGTGGTGTTTTATTTTATCGATAAGCACCGAAAGGCCATTCGATTGCGAGTCGAGGTAAGGCGTGTCGATTTGGTAAATGTCGCCAGTAAAAATAATTTTGGTGTTTTCGCCGGCGCGGGTAATGATGGTTTTTACCTCGTGGGGAGTCAGGTTTTGGGCCTCATCAACGATAAAACAAACATTCGAAATACTGCGGCCACGAATGTAAGCCAATGGTGTGATCATCAGTTTTTGGCTCTCAACAGCGTCCGAAATTCTCTTGAACTCGTTGTCCTGTTCACCGAACTGGCTTTGAATAAACTTGAGGTTATCCCAAAGGGGTTCCATGTAAGGGTTAATTTTTTCGTGCACATCGCCGGGGAGATAGCCGATATCTTTGTTGCTTAGCGGAACGATGGGGCGTGCCAGGTAAATCTGCTTAAAATTCCGCCGTTGCTCCCATGCTCCGGCCAATGCCAGCAGGGTTTTTCCGGTGCCGGCAACACCTTGCAGCGTAACCAGTTTCACTTCAGGATTGAGTATGGCATGCAGGGCAAAAACCTGTTCTGCATTGCGGGGCATAATGCGCGAAATGCTGCGTTTTTCGACCCTTTCGATGCGGTTGGTAATCGGATTCATGAAGGCCAGCGCAGAAGCACGGTCACTTTTAAATATATAATAATGATTCGGCACAGGGTCGTCCAACCCAAGTTCCTGAAAG
>CAYWNI010000151.1:0-4733 GCA_964459525.1 uncultured Lentimicrobiaceae bacterium
TAATTGCTATTGCAATAAATGATGCTGAAACGACTGTCATTGGACCAGTAGGGCCACTAGCCTGAGTTACGGTACCACCAAAAGCTGCAGCTAAAATACCAACCGCTATTGCTCCATAAAGCCCAGCAATAGCACCCATCCCGGATTGTACGCCAAATGCTAATGCCAAAGGTAATGCTACTATCCCTGCAACAAGTCCTCCGGAAAGGTCGCCCTTAAGGTTTTTAAAATCATATATTTTTTTTGACATATCTCTATTTTTTGTTTTGTAGTTTTAAAATTAACCAATAAATAATTTTTTAATCAAGATATTTGTGAGATTTTTTCGTCTCGTCTGTTTTGATAAATGACATCCAACAATTGGCTAAATGTGCGTCTAGCGTTTATTTCTGTTATAGGTGGACTGCCTTTTTCCAGCATCAAATCCTGCATTTGCAGCTTAATTCCGGTATTATGTAAAGGTATTTTCATGGTATTCAGGCGTCTGGTCATTAGAAGTCCAAAGCTACTAACTTTTTTTAATTTCAAATGATCTAACGGATTTTTTGTTTTTTCAAATCCCTTGGTTGTAATGTGGACAAAAACCGTTGTAGCCGGGCTGCGCTTGCTTACTGTTTCAATTCAAAACAATTATCTACACATGGTTTAATGCGCTTAAACATGCCTTTCAAGCTTGGAATACCCTGGAATACTGCCCGAATGCTTGAGCATCGCCTTAAGTTTGGCTTCATTTTCCTTTGTTTCTCTAGCGTTTATTCCCAATCTACAAGGGATAAATGGAGGTTTTAGGTGGCTGGGTGATGAGGGGGTAACATTTTCTTATGAACGCTGTGCTCAAACTGGGATGAGTTAGAGGGCAAAAGTTGAGAAATTTGAAGTGTTGATGTGAAAAATGCCTGTTTTATCTGCCATTTGATCTCGTCGTAAGAAAAGAGTCTATATTGAAAAGCATTGTATAACTCGTCTCAAATATCTTTCATTGAATGAGTAAACATCCGCATTCTTGATATTCGTGAAGAAACACTTCTAATTTCCATCTGCGATCAACGAACCACGACGAACGAAAAAATGTCTCTTCCGATTTTTTATTTATTGGCAAAATAGGATTCTATCCTGTCTTTGATATTTTTTTGCAGGTTTCGATACCAAAAGGCGTAATCATAACGGTGATAAACACCCGCTGGAAAAGATCCGATATCAAGGGTGTCAGCATCTGGAATTGTGGTGGTTAGTGCGTGTGTTTCCAAATTGATTTGCGCTCCGCAATAATGCGGTACTTCGCGGATAAACTCTCCTGTTGCATCATCGTAAAATACTGCCCCCAAATTTTCAGTAGAGTCTACCGAGATGCCATCGGTTTGCCAGTTAAGCGGATTGATGCAATGCGCCCCCTCCAAGAGCATAGGGCCGCCAGCAGAGGTAACAGATTGGGTATTGTAGGTGATTACAACCCCAATATCGGTTGCATTTTGCGCAAATACCAAACCTGTTGAAGCCAAATCTTCATCGGTAACGGTGTATCCAATCAGGTAGGCCGCAATCAACCGACGACTGATCTCGTTGTTTTCAGCAAACTTATTCTTTATCAGCTCAATTAGCGCCATCGTGCCCTGACTATGGCCTGCAAGTATGTAGGGCCGTCCATTGTTAAGGTGTTCCATGTAGTAGGAAAAAGCATCCTGTACATCTACAGCTCCCTGCTTGAACTCTGGTGTGTCGGTGGCTAGCCCACCTTCGGGAATGACGGCACTCGTAGACATCTGGCGGTAATAGGGAGCAAACACATTGGCCTGTGAAAAAAACACGCTAGCCTGTGACTTATAAATACCCACAGCCAAAGCACGTTCATCGGCATTGGTAATATCCATAGCTCCACTGGCTGCATCGGTAACGGTTGGGTAAACATAAAACACATCAACACTTTTATCAATCTCGGGCCATGCTACCCAATTCTCCCCTTTTGCGTATTCAATGGCGGGTTTAATTGCGTCATCGGTGCTGTTATTGCATCCACAACTTAGCCACGAAGCTGCCGTTAGAAACAATCCGCTAAATACCAGATTTTTAGCCCATGATGTATGTCTTTTTACTTTCGATTTTAATGATTCCATTTCTCTTATATTATCGTAAGTTTTTATTCTGATACGCGTTTATTCTATCTGCAACATTTTCCTTGAGATTTCCGTAAAAAATAGCATAGTCGTATATATGGTAAACCCCTTGTGGAAATGTATTACTGGTGACAGGCAATTCTTTAGGGTTTTTTATATCTGTAACAACAAGCGCATTGCCTCTTTTTTGCGCAGCAGCAAAATGAGGATATCTTGCCGGATTAAGTGGATCATCGTGTCGAAAAAATACCGCTTCAATGTTTTCGGTGGCAGCTATAGGTATGGTATCTGTTTTCCAGCTTAACGGATTTACAACAAAAGTGCCAGCCAATACGGTAGGAGCCAGATGTTCCACTCCTGGCAGATCCGACAAGGTGTTATAGGCAATAAAACATCCTGTTTCAGTGGCCTGTTCACCAATTTTTATCAATGGATTAATTTCAATGTCCTGAGGTGTAATCGAGTATCCAATGGTGTACGCAGCAACCAGTCTACTCATCTGTTCAGGGCTGTCGGCCAAAAGCTTACCTGCTTTACATAGCTCTACTATCCGCACCGACCCTTGACTATGACCTGCTAGTATAATGGGACGTTCTCCCCTATTGTAATGCTCTAAGAAATAGCTAAAAGCATCCACCAAGTCTTGCTGTCCTAACTCAAAAATTGGTTTGGCAGTGGTGAGCATCAGGGGATTAATGTTCACATTATTTTGCCGGTAGTAGGGCGCATAAATATTGGCCTGTCCATTAAAAATACTGGCCTGCTCCACAAGTGTCCATTCTGCTTTTTTGCGCAGATTTGAATCGTGAATATCCATTAAGTAGGAAGTGCTGTCAGAGAGAATGGTCGGATAAACCCAAAAAACATCCACAGCTTGTTTTTCTTCACAAAACCAAGAAGGCATCGTCACCCAGCTGTCGTCTTTTGAATAATCAGGCACATCGGTAACATGTTTTTGTACATCAAATGCTGGCAGTGAAACAGGCATTCCCAATTTCGCACCAGCCAATGTATCCAGTGGTGTATTTCTCATATCTTGATTCTTATTGATGCTGTTGCAGCCTGCAGCTACTGCAGCAATCATGATTGTTATGAAGGTTGATGCCAAGCAAATGGCTTTCAATTTGGTCATTTTGTTCTCGATTAATGAAGTGATTGATTTACAAAGTAAATACATACTTCTGGTTTTTGCAAGCTTTTGATGTCCCAGTAGGTCTTGTCGATGTCCCAATAAATATACCGCTAGTTAATATGCTGTTTTAGTGAATTTTATAAAATAATACTGATAATTCAATCCAGATTAGCGATGGCAAGTTTTTCACCAAAACTAACACGAATAAGCACGTTTTTATTGAATGGTGATAAATTAAGTGCCATTTTTGCACAACTTTAATTACTCAATGAATTCAAAAGCCGCATATTTTTTTGCTATTTTACTGGTTATTAACCTATCGCTGGCCATCCTGCTTTTTCTGGTGAGCAAAATTCAGTACCGCCGTGGTTTTGCCTATATGTATTGGACGCTGTTTTTAAAAGCGGTTCTTTCTCTCGGCCCTGCATTGCTCATGTTTCAGGTGGATATTTCTTGGTCTGCGTACCTAACTGGGTCAGTAAAAGTGAGCTTGATTCCGCTAACCTACTTGTATTTAAAAAAGCTTTCGAGCCACAACAAAAACCTTCAAAAAAATGATTTATGGCATTTCTTGCCAACTGTTTTAAGTATCATACTGACTTTGATCCTTGTGCCCGGCCATGCCCATGAAATTGTGGGGCAGAGCAACGAAACCTTGAAGTCGACGGTTAAAATGATGTGGGATAACAGTCTGCACCACAATATACTAGCAACAACAAGCCGCATTATCTCATTCGGGCAAACCATTTTGTACGCTGTGCTGGTCTATCGATTGTACACAAAATATGTACACGTTATAAAAAACAACGATTCCATCATGTCGTATTATAATGGACTGTGGATCAAGTGGGTTGTTGTGATTTTCTTATTTCAGGGATTCTTTGAGGGTTTTGCCCTTTTGGGGATTTATCATTTTAGCTTTATGTTTTTACTTGGCTTCGTCTATCAGCTCATCTTCTCTTTCTTTTACATGATACACGCAACCATACAAAAAGACATGTCGCCCCTTTTCGAAGACTCAAATAACGATGCTTTGGCAGATATACATGATGATGAAACAAATCAACTAGTAAATCAATTTAGACGTAGAGAACTATTTCTGAACCAGGATATTTCGTTGGGTCAAACAGCACAATTGCTCGATATTTCAAAAAATAAGCTCACCCAAGTGATCAAAGAGAGAGGCTACAACAATTTCTATCATTTTATCAATGACCATCGTATTGAAAAAAGTAAAAAATTACTTTTGGAAATTCCCGATGAACATGTAATCGAATCCGTTATTCAACAATCTGGATTTAGCTCAAGATCTACTTTTTATAGGGTTTTTAAGCAAATTACAGGGCTGACTCCAAGCGCGTATTTGAATAGCCACAACCAATAAATAAGCCTATTTGTTACCTTTGCCAAAGAAAAAAATACCACTATGAACACGTATGACCATATAAACAAACTCATCGAACACTATGCCTCTGCTGTAAGAAACAAAG
>CAYWNI010000151.1:4743-7370 GCA_964459525.1 uncultured Lentimicrobiaceae bacterium
CCGTTTCTGAATTATTTGCTGACCAATTTGACCACCTTGTTCACGGATTAAATAACAATCCAGAAAGCCCTTGGAACAACAAAAAGGAATCTGACCGAGATGGAATACTACAAGCCTACGAAATTTTCTTTATTAACACGAATCAGCTCGAAATTAGCTATATAAATCGAATTATCGACACCAAAGATAAAGCAGCAGCAATGATTGTGCTGGTTGCAGGGGATGATACACACATGGCTAACGCACTGCATATTAAATGGAACGACAACGATAAAATCGTCTATTTTCACAATTGGTACGGTATGGGGAGTTAGGGGTCGGGAGTCGGGATACGGGAGACGGGAGACGGAAGTTAGGAGTTGGGAGACGGAAGTTAGGAGTCGGGAGACGGAAGTCAGAAGTCGGGAGTCGGGAGACGGAAGTTAGGAGTTGGGAGACGGAAGTCAGAAGTCGGGAGTCGGGAGACGGAAGTTAGGAGTCGGAAGTGGGAAGTTGGAAGTTGGAATCCACGAAAGACGATCCACGATCCACTAAAGACGATCCACGAACCCCCATCAGGGAGGAATTAGCGTAAATAATTATATCGGCATCATCTTCTTTAATTTCTCCTCAACTGGTAAAATATCCAACGGGGATAAGCGTTTTATCAACAAAAATCCGCTATGAATAGTTTTGTACAGGTATACACAGGAAACGGAAAGGGTAAAACTACTGCTGCTATAGGCTTGGCCATACGCGCTGCGGGCGCTAACAAGCAGGTGTTTATTGCGCAATTTGTCAAAGGCATGCATTACAGCGAATTAGAAGTATTGCCCACGATAAAAAACATCTCCCTCAAACAATACGGTAGGGGTTGTTTTATTTATAAAAAACCCACCGACGAAGATGTGCAGGCCGCTAGGCAAGGTTTGCAAGAAATTGACGAAATTTTAGGCGCAGGCCATTATGACCTCGTTATTCTGGATGAAGCCTGCATAGCGCTCTATTTTAAGCTTTTTACATTTGATGAATTGAAAATAATTCTCGAAAAACGCAATCCTCATACTGAGGTTATTATCACCGGTCGCTATGCTCCCGACGAACTTATTGAATATGCTGACCTTGTTACAGAGATGAAGGAAGTGAAACACTATTACACGCGAGGTATAGAGGCCAGGGCTGGAATAGAAAAGTAAGTAGTTGGAAGTTGGGAGACGGGAGTCGGGAGTCAGAAGTCGGAAGTTGGAAGTTGGGAGTCGGAAGACGGGAGTTGGGAGTAGTTTTACTATAGTATTTGTGGAAACTAAAAGCGCATAGTTTTCGACTAGCGATTAAGACCAATAAACAAACAACCATATATCCCTGCTATACCAAAATAAGACTATCTTATCCAAGATATAGAAATTGGTATTCTATTACTGAAATAATAATTACTGAAAAACAATACGTTACGGGTTTATTCATACATTGGCAAGGTTATTGATACATGTGTATTGTTAAATATGAAAACTACTAATATGAAAAAACTAATATTACTCTCTTTTAGCTTGATGCTTCTGTTTTCAGCTTGTAAAAAAGATGCTGTTGATGATCCCAGCAATCCCCCCGAAAATATGGAAGACCTGATTGTTTCTGATGATTTTAGCTGGAAAACAACACGGGTTATACAACTTACCTTAACTGCCAAAAAAAATGCATTGGCTCAGGTTACAAATCAAGACGGAATTGCTTACCAAAAGGTATTTCTAAAAAGTAACACACCAAACACTGTCGTTTTTAGCATGCCTGCTTATGAAACCAGTGTTGTATTGAAAGCTGCCGGTCAAGTTACCTCTTTAGACCTCGGCAATGGTACTTTAAGTTATCAATTCCAGTAACTAACAATTTAAAAAAAGCTCAAAATGGATAAAAATATCTCCTATAGCAGACTGATCTCCCGTCAGGCGCTGACCATGAAATCACTTGCACTTTTAACCAAAGTATTGGTATTTTCGGGTCTTTTTCTTTCCTATAATGCCCAAGGTCAGGAATACTTGCGGGTTTATACTACTGCACCAACCATCATGACTTCCAATGTTACGGGAGGCACAATTACCACAGAAACTTTTGAAGAGTTTTCTGTGCCTCCAAACAACTTTACATGGGCGGCATTGCCAAACGGCTACAACTCTTCGGTAGGCACTTATTACCAAACAGCAGGACAGTCGTACGTAAAAGCTGATGACCAATATGGTGCAGGAACCGGCAAATATATGGCCATCCGCAACAATGCAAAAGTAAGGTTGGTTTTCGATGAGCCTGTTCAATATTTTGGTTTTGCTTGGCCTGCCGGCGATGGTCAAAACAACATAAAAATTTACCGCAACGGTCAGATAATTGGTGTTTTTGCCACCTCTGATGTTGTTGCCTTGCTGCCTAAAGATCCCAATAATTTTATTAGGGCAATCAATGGCGATGACTACGCTACTTATGATTATTACGGTAAACCAGGAACAGGTCAAAACTCAAATGAACCTTATGCGTTCTTGCATTTTATAAGCACTCCAGGACTGGCTTTTGATGAAATAGAATTCGCCATGGGCACAGGTGGTGAATTTGAAAACGACAACCATACCTTGCTTACTGATGGTTCACCTTTAGCGCAAGGC
>CAYWNI010000152.1:0-7337 GCA_964459525.1 uncultured Lentimicrobiaceae bacterium
AGTTAAGTTGATCCTCGAAGATGCATTTAATCTCAATAACTGGATTTTTCTTGAGCCATTGTTAAACAGTGGTGGAGGCGCAGATTTTTCGATTGACAATTTTATGCAAATAATAGATTTTGAAACTGTTATATTCTCCTCCTATCCCGATAGTTTGCCCGACTACCCCATTTTAGAACAAAATGTAACTGAGGTGGAAGGCTTGTTAAATGCTTTCGGTCAACCCTACACGATTTATCGAATACCTGCAGCACCGCTTGATGATGGTCAATATCCTTCGCAACCCGAAGATGAAATACGAACCTATACCAACGCCTTGATTGTTAACGAACTGGTCTTTATTCCAAGCTATGGCCTACAGCCTTACGATTCGGTTGCGAAAGCCATTTACAGATCGGCCATGCCCGGATATGAAGTGATTCCGGTTGTTGCCAACCTCCTGACGCAACAGTTTGGCTCTTTGAAATCATTGGCAATGCCTATTCCTCAAGCAAACTATCTTCGTATTGAGCATAAAAAACTCACCGGAATACAAACTTTCCAGCCTGAAATACAGATAACATGTATTTCGAAAGCCGGTGATTTGGTTGAAGAAATGTGGTTGTATTACAAAATAAATCAAGATACCAACTACACCAAAACTCCCGTTTATTTGGTCTGTCCTGAGCATTTCGGGAAAATTGAAGGGATTTCTATAACAGATACCGTAAGTTATTACATAGAAGCTATTTCCACTAGAACAACGACCACCTATCCCCTTGCTGCACCTGAGGGTAATTTTACTTTTTGGTTCGATCCGATATTGGAAATGCAAGAATCTGGTAGTCATGAAACCGTACTTTATCCCAATCCGGGAAACGGTTCATTTCGCCTAAAATTAGGCAACAAAATGGCTGAGGCAGAGGTTCGAATTTTTGATATGGATGGGAGAATTTTGTTTCATGATAAAGTTACTGGATATGAACAGGTTATTCTCAACAAATCGATTGCGACTGGGCTTTATCTGGTTCAGGTAATTACGCACGATAACAATGAGATTATTCGCTTAATAGTTGAGTAGGATGTCAGTTAAACAGCCATTTCAGCGTTCATCCTTCCCAAGTCCAGATTTAGCTGATGCGGATGGATTACTTGCTGTGGGCGGAGATTTATCTGTGCCACGACTGCTCGACGCTTACTCATCTGGTATTTTCCCGTGGTTTAGCCCCGACGAACCCATTTTGTGGTGGTCTCCCGATCCCCGTATGGTACTTTATCCTAGCGAATTGAAGGTGTCAAAAAATCTGCAAAAGGTGATCAATAAGCGTAAGTTTACTACCACCTTCGACAAAGATTTTGCATGTGTGATAAGGGCTTGCTCCACAATTGAGCGTAAAGATCAGGATGGTGAAACCTGGATAACCGACTCGATGATTGATGCTTACGAATTTTTACACATGGAAGGATACGCTCATTCTGTGGAAACATGGCTTGACGGTGATTTGGTGGGAGGACTCTATGGCGTGTCGTTGGGGGGTGTGTTTTTTGGCGAGTCTATGTTTCATAGGGTAAATGACGCGTCAAAGGTAGCATTGTATGCGTTGGTACAGCAATTATTGGTTTGGCAGTTTGATCTGATTGATGCACAACAAGACACTGTTTACCTGCGAAATATGGGTGGTCGAACCATTCCGAGGAAAGTTTTCTTACATTTGCTCAGTCAATCGCTTAAAAAGGAAACCAAAAAAGGATCGTGGTAAATATAAAAAGCAATACCATTTTTTAAAAAAAAGCGACAAACTAAACATACGCTAATGGAAGATAAGAAAGTGTTCATGAATAAGGCTATAAGGCTGGCTATGAACAATGTAGAAGGAAATAATGGAGGGCCTTTTGGTGCCGTAGTTGTTAAGGATGGAGAAATTATTGGCGCAGGGTCAAATCAGGTTACGAGCACCAACGATCCAACAGCACATGCTGAAATTGTAGCCATACGTGAAGCTGCTGCAAAGCTGGGGACTTTTGACCTGTCGGGTTGTGAGATTTATGCCAGTTGCGAACCTTGTCCTATGTGTTTAGGAGCAATTTATTGGTCGAAAATGGATAAGCTGTATTACGCAGCTACAAAAGACGATGCTGCCAAAGCTGATTTCGACGACTCGTTCATCTACAAAGAGTTTTCGTTGCAAAAAAATGAACGCAAGCTGTCCTCTTTGCAGATGATGCGCGATGAGGCTATAAAAGTTTTTGATGAATGGAATAACAGCGATAAAAAAGTTCCCTATTAGCATACTGGTACACTAAAGTCCGAGGTGATACTACCCACACATTTGGTTGGTTTTACCAGAAATAATATATCAACAAATATTAAGATGAAAACACTTAGCATTAACGAAATTCACACCATTACAGGAGGTGAAATTGCAGGAAAATCTACCCTACAATTCAATGGTATAGAGCAAATAGATAAGGCTACAAGTAATCAGATAACTTTTATTGGTACAACAGCTTACGCCCGAATGTGGGAAAATTCTAAAGCGGGAGTTGCTGTTGTTGGCGAGAAAATAAAACTCGAACCCGGTGAAAACAGGGTTTTAATCCGTGTTACAAACCCGGATTTTGCAATTGCTAAACTTTTGGAGGTTTTCGATCCGGGGTTGCCTGAATTTGATGAAGATATTCACCCCTCTGCGGTGATTCATCCAACAGCAGTTCTTGGCAAAAACTGTAAAGTTGGCGCGGGCTGTTATATTGGAAAGCACGTTACACTAGGCGATTCGGTATCGCTTTACCCCAATGTTACCATCATGGACGATACCAGCATTGGAAGTGGAACTGTCGTTTGGTCGGGAACGGTTATACGCGAAAGAAGTGAGATTGGAAGTTTTTGCATTTTTCACAGCAATGTGAGTATTGGCGCCGATGGGTTTGGCTACCGACCTAGAGAAGATGGCCGTGGACTCATGAAAATCCCCCAAATTGGAAACGTTGTTATTGGCAATGGCGTTGAAATTGGTGCTAATTCATGCGTTGATCGAGGTAAATTTAGCTCAACAATTGTTGGAGATGGTTGCAAAATTGACAAATTGGTTCAAATTGCGCACAACTGCGTTTTGGGTCGGTCGTGTATAATGGCAGGAAACAGTGGCTTAGCGGGTTCTGTTACCTTGGGCGACGGTGTTATTATTGGTGGCAGTGCTTCTATTAAAGACCATGTAACTATACATTCGGGTGGAATTGTTGGTGCCGCTTCTGGCGTAATGAATGATGTGGCTCCCGGACAAACAGTTCTGGGTTATCCTGCCCGCGATGCCCGCGACATGCTCAAACAATGGGTGGCAGTTCGTAAACTCGTTGATCGTAGATCGTAGATTGTAGATCGTGGTTCGTTGATCGTGAATTGGTTACTTTAGTCACTTTTAACTGTACCTCAGAGCACGTGCCGGACTTATGTGGGTAATGGTATAAGCCGGAATAATCAGTGCTAAAAACGTAACCAACATTATTCCTACATTAAGTAGAAAAAAGCTTCCCAGTGAAAAATCAACAGGGACATAATTGATGTAATATGATTCTGCTGAGAGTTTTACTACTTTAAAAATATCTTGAACCAAAATCAGCAAAATCCCGATAGTGTTTCCCCACAACATGCCACGCAGGACAATTTTCCCTGTTTTGAGGAGAAATATTATTTGAATGGTTTTGTTGGTTGCACCAAGAGATTTCAAAAGTCCCACCATGTTGGTGCGCTCTATTATAATGATTAGCAGGGTTGAAATTAGCGTAATCGAAGCTACCAGAATAAGTAATGTGAGAATCACAACCACATTCATATCAAGCAAATCGAGCCAGTCATATATTTGAGGATACGAATCCAACACTGTAACAACGACCAGATTATAAGGAATTTGCCTGTTTAATACAGAAGCGGTTTCTCTAATTTTATCTTCATTAATTAAATGAATTTCAATCGCTCCGGCTTGATTGTCGGTCCAACCGTTTAACTTTCGGATGTGTTTTAAATCGCCAACTACAAAGTTATTGTCGAATTCCTCCAAACTGGTGCTGTAAACACCACAAATATTCAGTTTGCGGCCACGAGGCTGCGTTTGGCCATCCTGAACAAACCACAAACGAATGTCATCACCAATCTTAAGGTTGAGCTTTTTCAACAGGGTTTCTGAAATCAGCACATCGTTGGAGGTTGCATCGGCGTTTAGCTTTAAATAATCGCCTTCCAGCAGAGCATCTTTTAAAAATGCCGAGTCGTATGTGTTGTCAACTCCTTTAAAAATAACACCTTGAATTTGGTCTTCTGTTTTTAACACACCAGCTTTTCGTCCGCTAAACTGAATGTGTTTAACTTCTGGATTGTTTTTTAAATCCTGAATAAACTGACCAGATGTTTCTACCGGAGCACTTTCGAGCGATTCGTTGTTGTCGAAAGGAATAATTTGCAGGTGTGAAGTAAAGCCAGTAACTTTGTCGCTGATGCTTTTTTGAAAACCAACAACGATAGAAATGCTCAGCAGCATAAATACAACACCCAAGGCAATACTGATTTCCGATATGCGTACCACAGGCCCCGACAGGTTTTCGGCGTTTTTGGACGAAATTCGTTTGGCAATGAAATACACAAATGAAGTTGATGACATCATGGGCACAAATTTAATAAAAGCAGTGTATCATGGTTAAGTTTAAATATAAGGTTGTGTTGCTGTTCGTTTGCCTGTTTTCGGCAATAGGTTTGCTTGCGCAGAAGAACCTTAAATTGGTTGATTACGAAGAAATTACTACTGGAGCGCAACAAACTGGTTTGTATCTGCCCTTACTTGAAAACAAGAATGTTGCGCTGGTTGCACACCAGTCCTCATTAATTGGTAATACCCACCTTGTTGATAGTTTGTTGTTGCTTGGTGTTAAAGTAGAAGCCATTTTTTGCCCTGAACACGGTTTTAGAGGGAATGCTGAGGCAGGGGCTTTGGTAGACAACGAAGTAGATGCTAAAACTGGCATTCCCATTATCTCATTGTACGGTAAGCACAAAAAGCCCACTGCCGCCGATCTGGCTAACATCGACGTTGTAGTTTTTGATTTACAGGATGTTGGCGTCAGGTTCTACACTTACGTTAGCACCATGACTTACGTTCTGGAAGCATGTGTCGAGCAAAACATCCCAGTAGTTATTTTGGATCGTCCAAACCCTAATGGTTTTTTGATAGATGGGCCTGTCTTGGATTTAAAGTATAAATCGTTTGTAGGCATGCATGAAGTGCCCATTGCTCATGGCATGACGCTGGGCGAATATGCTTTGATGGCTGTTGAACAGCAATGGTTTGAAGCCTCGGAAGAGCTTGATCTTACCGTTATACCGATGCAAAACTACAGCCACGAAATGATTGTTAAATTGCCAATTAAGCCAAGTCCGAATTTACCAACTTGGCAGGCAGTTTATTTATATCCATCGCTTTGTTTGTTTGAAGGAACAGAGGTTAGTGTAGGTCGCGGAACGCCCTATCCTTTTGAGGTTTATGGCAGTCCTGATATTGTATATGGCAGTTTTGTTTTTATACCCGAATCGATTCCAGGCGTTAGTCTGCATCCAAAGTTTGAAGGCCAGCCTTGTTATGGACAAAATTTGCGGGGATACGCAGAGAATTTTCAGCAAAATAATTCCCAGTTAAATTTATCATGGTTAATAAGTGCCTACAAAAATGCTTCAGACAGCAGTAAGTTTTTCAATAATTTTTTTGAAAAACTAGCAGGAACTGATTCTCTCCGCCATCAAATACAGGCTGGATACTCCGAAAAAGAGATAGAAGCAAGTTGGAAAAAGGATCTTGATAAATTTAAGTTAATTAGAGAAAAGTATCTGCTATATCCTTAAATACAAGATATTGTATTAAAACGACACTACTACACCAAGCATGATTTGCGTGTAATGAACCTGCCGCTCATCGTAGCGCATGCCACTACTGGTTTGAAACGGAAACGTCATTGTGCGCCCGGTGTAGTCGATGTCAAATTTAACTCCCAGACCCCTTTTAAACAAATACATTCCTCCGATGCCAGGAATTACAACAAACGCATCATCCAACGACGAGGTGATTTCGTAATAGGTTGGCCCCAGTTGGAAATAGCTTGTGCGGTATAGTTGATAGGGTGTTTGCGACCTGATCCATCCTGCCATCAGTTTTCCATAAAAAGAAAAATTATCTCCAAAAGTCCAACGTCCGTATATTCCAGCTGTTATTGTTGTGTTTGTAAACGACTCAGACCTTATCGACAATTCCTGTAAAAACGGATCCGCTTTTAGCCTTTCTGTGGTCAGCGTTGTTACATCAATTGGGTTGTTACTTTGGTTTATGGCAGCGGCAACGCCAATGTGTTTTGAGAAAAACCAAACCACGTCAGCCCCGAAGCTTACACCCAATTGAGCGAAACCATCTTTATTTAAGGTAGTTCCGGCATACTCGCCCGAAGGCACCGACAAACCACCGTTGAGGCCCACCAATATTGTATTTTGTGCTGAAGTCGTTTGCGCCAAAGCGATGAATAGTATGACTTTAAGTAATAAAATCCTAATTGTAAAATTCCGCATAATCCTTTTTTTACAGGCGGTAAAACTATTAATTAAACTTCTTTGTTCAGTTATAAAGTGATTAAATGTTGTTGTTGCACCGTATTGGTTGTTTCTTTTTCGTCAACTGCCAATACGTTTTTAATAGATTTGCAATCATTTTTATATAAAACAAATGTTATGAACAAAAGCAAACACTACAATGAACTTATACATGAAACCAGTCCGTACTTATTGCAACATGCTAAAAACCCAGTTAATTGGCTGCCTTGGGGCGAAAAAGCGTTGGGTCGGGCAAAGGAGGAGAATAAATTATTGATTATTTCCATTGGTTATTCGGCCTGCCATTGGTGTCATGTTATGGAACACGAATGTTTTGAAGATGATGAAGTTGCGGCTATTATGAATGCGAAATTTATTTCAATTAAGGTAGACCGTGAAGAACGTCCTGATGTAGATCAGGTGTATATGAACGCATTACAATTGATGAATGGAAACGGTGGTTGGCCTCTAAATATAGTTGCATTGCCTGATGGCAGACCAATTTGGGGTGCTACTTATGTGCCGAAAAATCGTTGGATGGGCATTCTGGAGCAAGTTGCGTTGGTTTACAATCAAAAACCGACAGAAGTATTAGGCTATGCCGACGAAATAAGCCTGGGTATGTCGCAATTCGAGCCCAAGCTCACACCAACCGCACTTGAGCGTATTGAGGATGGTTTTGTAAATCAAGTTGTTAACAAGTGGAAAGGAACGTTTGACAACGTAAATGGGGGAT
>CAYWNI010000153.1:0-7308 GCA_964459525.1 uncultured Lentimicrobiaceae bacterium
ACCCCGAATCAATTATCCATTATTAGTTATTTCATTTCTTCTAAACACCGATTTTCAAATGATGAAAGAGGGTTTTCATCTCTAAGATTATCATTTCACGCCACAGGCAGACAGGATTTTGCTAAAGCATCGCTTGGAAGTGAGTTTAGCTAATAAGATAAGTTGGCGAATTTTTTTATACTAATCAGCCTAAAAACTAAACCCAATTACCAAAGGTATCACATCGAGCACATAATACGTATCATCAGCTTTTAGGATATTTGCATCATTAACACCGAAACACAATGCCCCGTTAATCCGCAACCCTATGTGTATCCTGCGTATGGAATAATAAGCAGAAAGCTCAATGCCTGCCTTAAATGGGTTTTCCCATCCAGCTTCATCTGCAAATAAAAAGGCTAAAGACCCAAAAGGACCTACATCTAAAAAAAAATTATTGGATACAGAATGCCTGTAGAAGAGCTGGAGCTTTACCATCTCCAAGTATGATCTTGTTTTAACTTCTTGAGGTCCGTCGCCATAGCCGTAATCGTACAGGACATCAGTACTTAAAAGTGTAATGGGCAGGCCAAGTCCACCCTGTAATCTTGCCCCAAGCGCAATATTTGGGCTAAACTTATGTGTAAAGGTATAGGAAATTGCAATGGGGAATTCAAGGGAAACACTATGCTGATTGGGTTTGTCCGAAAATAAAAATTTAGGCTCCTGAGCACATAGTAACTGGCTTACAGACAGCATAAAAATGGCCAATACGAACTTCTTTATTCTCATTTTATTTTGAAGATTGTCTTATATATTTGATGTTGGATTAAATCCAATTACTCACAAATAAGCTCCCAGCTTGTGCTATCCGACATATCGAATCTGATCATCCCATAGGGCAAACAATAATAGTAACTTAGTGGATAAACAGCACTCTCAGGTATGGGTGTGGTATCACCGGGAGAAGCAAACAAAGAAAAAATACCTCGGTAAACATCACGATACAAGTCTTGCTGTACCATTAGGCTGTCGTAATATGTCAGGTTAAAAAACCGATCTGTAGAATCGATTGGAATATAAAATGAACTACCTATTGTTCGTGGATAATTTTCTATTCCTGTGTCCCAACTAAACTCCATTTTGGCTTTAGTCTGGTATTTTCTGTCCGATTCCAAATTAAAGCGTAATGCCGCATCCGAAGCAATAAGAAACTGTATTCTTTGCTCAAAAAGATAATACATATTGGTGTTTATACCCTCCGGGATTTTAATCATTTCAGAAGTAGCAGGTTCAGCCGTAAAAGCCAACAGCTCGCCATTTACCGAATTTGTATAAACCACCTGCTGCCCTTCGGAATAAGATAAGTATTGAAGCTCCTCGGGTGTTAAAGTGTAGGTGGCTACAAGTTCGCTTTTGTAGCATGATGAAAAGAAGAACAAAAGAATGAACCCAATTAGTAAATTGACTTTTGATATATTCATAATTTCTTTTGAAGTTATTGGATTTGCTCCCTACCAGTTTATTTCTTGATGAATTTTTTAGAAATACTATGGTGTTCATCTCCAAATTTAATGAGGTACATTCCCGATGATAACCTGCTCACATCAAGGGTTATAACCTGATTACTAAGTGGGTTATCTTTGTGACTCTGATGAATGACTACATTACCTGCCATATCAAGAATTTCTAAATTATAACCATCATACGATTGCTCTAAAGCTGTGAAGGTGATGAATAAGCTTTCATCCGCAGGTGTCGGAAACACGTTGATTTCCATTATATCAACACCATGACTATCAATGCCAACGCTGTGAACAATGGAAAATGGTTCGGCATTCATGGAGTAGTTTTCCGGAATTCCAGGTGTTGATATTTTGATAAAGCAGGCTTCCGAATCTAGGTTCTGAATAGTCCATTCATAGGATAAATTGGCGGCAGCTACAGTGGCTAGTGTCGACCATGTTTGTCCGTTGTCCGAAGAAAATTCTATTTGTACATCATTGATAATTTGGCTATCCCATGTGATATCGGTCACCGTTCCTCCTTCAAAATTTTCTTCGCCTTCGGGTGAGGTGAGGTCGAGTTGATAAACCAGAAATACGTTGTTAGATATATCAATTACTTCTGGAAAATCGGTTTCACTCAACTTTACTTTGCACCAAGTAGTTGCGGTATCTGGAATCCATTGATAAAGCTGATCGTCAACCGGGATGTTGTCGTCAACCACCACCCAAGCGCATTCCATGCATGTTTTGTAAGAAAGGGTGAGGTCGCCCACCATTTCGCTACTCCATGTAATTTCAACCGGAGAACCTACACGAAACAAGTTGCCTCCATTAGGACTTAATAAATCAAGTGCACACAAGGTGAAAGGCGTTTCAGTAACGCTGAAAACATCGGGATTGGCTAAGTCGCTAACCTTTATCAAACATTCCGTCGACAAGATGTTGGTTGCAGGCCAGTTGTGTGCTCTGGTGTTTGCAGAAGATGCATCCACAATATCCTCCCATGTTTGTCCATTGTCGGCTGAGAACTCAATGCGTACGTCAGCCACAAACTCGCTATTCCATGTGATTTCATTTTTCACTTTTCCATTCCATTTTGAACCAGCCAACGGAGTAGTCAGCGTAATGGTAGGATCACCCTCTACCACCCTGATGCTGTCGATTACCACATCAACCAGTGGCTTGTCGTTGGAGTTGGTTGTCACTTCGCTAATGGCATATACTACGTCCATTCCGTCGATAATTTTACCAAAAATAGAATGCACATCATCCAGCCAGGCGGTGGGCTCTACCGTGATAAAATACTGAGAGCCATTGGTGTTTGGTCCTGAATTAGCCATAGACAATATGCCCGGCTCGCTATGTCGGAGATCAGGATGAAATTCATCATCGAAAGTATAACCTGGTCCGCCAGTTCCGTTCCCATTGGGGCAACCATCCTGTATCATGAAGCCATCGATTACCCGATGAAAAATAAAACCATCGTAGAATTCAGCATTGGTTAAATCAATAAAATTCTGAGCCGTCATAGGCACCAAATCTTCACGCAGTTGCGCCCTGAAATCACCCATCGAAGTGTACCACTGCACCACCGTTTGCGCATATACATTGGTGTTGATGCTTAAGCCAGCAAAAATGGTGAAGGCCAAGAACAGTTGGATAAGTTTTTTATGATTCATGATTTTAGATTTAGTCCGGTTCAGTGGTTGTATAAAAAATTGTGGATCAAAGGTATAAAAATTATTGCGCGGCTTTAGTGTTCTCTCTCCCAAAGCAGCGGCAATAATTCTTCTCTTTAGTAATTTTACAAAATGTGGGTGTATTTCTAGTCAGCATAATTTTGCTCCATAGGTTTACCAGTCAACCTGCACAACTTTCCACGCCACTCACAAGTGCATACATATAAATTATTAGGCGATAGATTAGGTATAGGTTGTAGCCCCGAGTGGAATCGAACCACTATCTAAAGTTTAGGAAACTTCTATTCTATCCGTTGAACTACGGGGCCTTATTATTTTGATGTGCAAAATTAGATAAAATCTTGTTTCATCCTATTTTACTTCGCTTCCGTTAGTAAAATCTTCTGTGGGCGAAACAAAACACAGCTTACCGTTTTTGTCTTCGGCCATCAAAATCATACCTTGCGACTCGATGCCTTTGAGCTTGCGGGACGCCAAATTGACCAATATGCTCACCTTGCGGCCAATGATATTTTCAGGTTCGTAAAATTCGGCTATGCCTGAAATCACCGTTCTTTTATCGATTCCTGTATCAACTTTCAGCTTCAGGAGTTTCTTCGTCTTTGGTACTTTTTCGGCTTCCAGAATCGTTCCTGTACGGATGTCTATTTTCATGAAATCATCAAATTCAATAAGCTCTTTTGCCGGTTTCGCTGGGGCAGCATCAGAATTGGCCTTTTTTGTGTCGAGCAGCTTTTGAACTTGTTTCTCAATGTCTGCGTCCTCTATACGTGTAAAAAGAAAATCGGGGCTATTCAGCTGGTGTCCCGCCGTCAAGAGGTTGGGTTTGCCGCCATCTTTCCACGAGAGCCCACTTAATCCAATCATCTGCTGTAGTTTGTGTGCCGAAAAAGGCAAGAAAGGTTCTGATAATACCGATAAATTGGCCACGATTTGTAAGCTTACGTTCAAAATCATTTTCACCTTGGTTTCATCTGTTTTTATGAGCTTCCAGGGTTCCATTTCGGTGAGGTATTTGTTTCCCAAACGGGCGAGGTTCATCAGTTCCGAAAGGGCTTCGCGAAAGCGGTATCGCTCTATGGATGAAGAAATAATTTCCGGGAAACGGGCCATTTCGCTTAAAGCGGTTTGCGAAAGCTCATCTAAATTTCCAGCTTCAGGCACTACACCGTTAAAATATTTTTGGGTGAGCACGAGTGTCCGGTTCACGAAGTTGCCGAAAATGGCCAACAATTCATTGTTGTTGCGTGCCTGAAAATCCTTCCAGGTAAAATCGTTGTCTTTGGTTTCAGGAGCATTGGCTGTAAGCACGTAGCGCAGCACGTCCTGTTTGTTAGGAAAATCTTCAAGGTATTCGTGCAACCACACCGCCCAGTTGCGTGACGTGGATATTTTATCGTTTTCGAGGTTTAAAAACTCGTTAGCAGGCACATTTATAGGAAGTATATAGCTGCCCTCGGCCTTGAGCATGGCCGGAAAAATAATGCAATGAAAAACAATATTGTCCTTTCCAATAAAATGAACAAGGCGGGTATCATCGTTTTTCCAGTAAGGCTTCCAGTCTTTTCCGGTTTTCTCGGCCCATTCTTTTGCAGCCGAAATATACCCGATGGGCGCATCAAACCATACATACAGCACTTTGCCCTCGGCATTTTCTAACGGCACTTTCACGCCCCAATCGAGATCGCGGGTAACGGCACGCGGTTTCAACCCCTGATCGACCCAGCTCTTTACTTGTCCGTAAACATTTGTTTTCCAATCATCTTTATGTCCTTCCAGAATCCATTCGGTAAGCCAGGGTTCGTAATCTTCGAGAGGCAAGTACCAGTGTTTGGTTTCCTTTAAAACAGGCACATTTCCGCTCAAAGCCGATTTCGGATTAATGAGTTCTAATGGGCTTAGCGAGGTGCCGCAGCTTTCGCACTGATCGCCATAAGCACGCTCAAAACCGCAATGAGGGCAAGTTCCGGTAATGTAACGATCGGCCAAAAACTGGTTATTATCTTCATCAAAGTATTGCTGATTTGTTTTTTCGATGAACTTATTTTCGCTGTAAAGTTTTTTAAAAAAATCAGCTGCTGTTTCGTGGTGAATAGGAGCGGAGGTGCGCGAATACACATCGAAAGAAATGCCAAAATCGTTAAACGAAGCCATAATTTGGTTGTGATAACGGTCGACAACCTGCTGGGGAGTAATACCTTCGTTTCGTGCCTTGATGGTTATTGGAACGCCATGCTCATCCGATCCGCCGATAAACAACACATCTTCGCCCTGAAGCCGCAAGTAACGTGCATAAATATCGGCAGGCACGTAAACACCTGCTAAATGACCAATATGGATAGGCCCGTTGGCATAAGGCAAGGCCGAAGTAATGGTGGTTCTGTTAAATTTTTTGGACATAAAAACTAATTTTCCGTAATTTCGGCAAAGTTAATTAATCGAAGCAAATATGATTAGTCCTCCGCCACTCAAAAAAGGTGATAAAATTGCCATAGCCGCCCCAGCCCGAAAAATTACATACGATGAATTGGCTTATGGCATAAATGTTATTGAAAATGCTGGCTTTGAAGTGATGTTTGAAGAGGATTTGTTCGACACTTTCAATCAATTTGCCGGTGACGATGAGCACCGTACAGAACTGATGCAGAAGTATTTAAACGATTCTTCGGTTAAAGCTATACTTTTTGCACGGGGCGGATATGGGAGCGTGCGTATTGTCGACCAACTCGATTTTTCAGAATTAAAAAAAAATCCGAAATGGCTGGCTGGTTACAGCGACATGACCGTATTTTTAAATCACGTTAACCGCTGCTGCGACATTGAAACCCTGCATGCCCCTATGCCTTTTGGTTTTAAAGACAATACACCGGAATCTATTCAGTCTTTTTTTTCAGCGCTTCGAGGCAAGGCCGAAACAATCGGTTGGCAAGCTCATCCGCTAAACCGCGGAGGAAATGCTACGGGTCAACTGGTTGGGGGTAATTTATCAGTGCTTTACAGCCTTCTTGGCAGTCCCACTTTTCCAAAAACAGAAGGAAGCATTCTTTTTATCGAAGATCTGGATGAATACCTTTACCACATCGACCGCATGATGATGGGACTGAAGAGGGCCGGAAAGTTGCACAACCTCTCAGGAATGGTGGTTGGTGGCATGACCGACATGCGCGACAATGCCGTCCCTTTTGGAAAAACAGCCGAAGAAATTGTTTGGGATGCAGTAAGAAATTATGATTTTCCGGTAGCTTTTGGCTGTCCTGTTGGCCATATTTCTGACAACCGAACACTGGTGATGGGACAAGAGATGAGGCTGGAAATAGCTAAAACTACCGTAACACTCTTTCAGTAAGCTAATTAAAAACATTTCATACCATTCGATTATTCAATAATATCTGAAACACCATGGTGTTTCAGATAAATATATCCAAAATACTATGGTGTTTCAGCTAATTGTTGTCTAAAATCCAAGGGTGTTTTAGAGAAATACTATTCATGACGGATTTAAAAGCACTAGCAAATTCGTTTTACATAATACACCAAATCATCACCTTTGTCGTAATAATCCTCGAACTGGGCTTTGAGCGTATACCCGTTTTTTTCGTAAAACTGCCGTGTTGGCGTGTATAGCGCACGGCTGGCCGTTTCAACGTATATTCCACTTCCTTTTAGCCTTTTAATGGTGTCTTCGGTGGTTTTAAGCAGTTGTTTGCCAAGGCCTTGATTGCGGTAATCGTGGTGGGTGGCAATCCAATACAGGTCGAAGCTGTTTTTGGTGCATGGAATCAACCCGAAACAAGAGTAAGCTACTGTAACACCATCAGCTTCCAAAAAGATAAACTCATAACCGCTGGATTCTCCTTTGTCCAATCGTTCTTCAGCTAATTCTACGGCTATATCAATTTCATCTTCAAGAAAAAAACCAGTTGAAGTCACAATGCTGCGAATGGTTTCGGGATCTGAGGGCAATATTTCTGTCCGAAAGGTGATGTTGCTCATAAGGTTTTCTATTGTTTTTTTGTGTTACTTGTCGAAAAAGCGTCTTCAATAATACGTGCAAGGACTACCTCGAAATGATAGCCTGCTTTTTCGGCGGCAGCGTAAAAGCCTGCATCCGGCGAAAGGCA
>CAYWNI010000154.1:0-7302 GCA_964459525.1 uncultured Lentimicrobiaceae bacterium
TTATTATTGGGGCGCGCATTTTTAACAATCTTGTCGAAAATACGGGCTGGGATGGTATTCAGGTAAGTTCTGCCGAAAACGACTGCAGGATTTATGGTAATACCGTTCGCCACGATTCGGAAGAAGAATATACCTACCAAATGTCAGGAATATTAATTGGCGGTGGAAGTCGTTGCGATTGCTACAACAACCAGATTTTTGACGGTAAAGGTGATGGAATCGATATACTTGGGCTAGGCGACATGAAAGTATATAACAATCTGATTGTGAATGCGGGAAGAACCTATAAACCAGAAAATCCCAATGAATTTAAACATGGTATTTACATAGGTCAAAGTGTAACTAACCCCGATGCTTCGTTTCATGTTTTTAATAACACCATTATCAACCCCAAATCAAATGGAGTAAAATATGCAAACGAAGAAGCTATGGTAGCCTCATTTGTAAATAATTTAATAACAAACCCTGGTAGGCTGGCCACAGAAGGAGAGCAAGCGTATATAAATGGAAATCAACAAGCTATAACCAAAACAACAAACCTTTTTTCGTCAATTAATTCTTCAGTTCTGTTTTTAAATCAACTACCGTATTTATTTGATTTACTACCAAACTCTCCAGCGGTAAACACGGGTTCCGACATTAGCGCATTGGGTATAAATTTCGATGCGATAAACAGAAGCCGTCCCTTTCACACCTATGTTGATATTGGAGCGTTCGAATGTCATGATCCATATGCATCGATAAAAACAAATAACACCGACAGTTTGACCCTGTTTCCAAACCCTGCTATCCAACTACTTAAGGTAACATGCAGTTTTTCATTATCAGAAGTATTAGCTATACAAATAATAAATTCAGAAGGCATTCTCCTATGTGCTAATTGTCCTGTTCAATTTGTTGATGACCACAGTTTCCAATTGGAGGTTTATTCTTTTAAAAGCGGTTTTTATTTGCTTGAAGTTATAACATCCAAAAACAAATATCGCCAGGCATTTATTGTTAAAACCCAATAATCATGTCAAAAAATAATTTCGGAAAAGATCGAATAAAACGTTCTGCCAAAGGCGTTTTTCTTTGGCTACGTGGTTACTACTATCATGGAAGTTCCTATTCATGTCCAAGCTGCAACAGGTCGTTTCGAACAATGTTGCCCGGTGGTTATCAATCAGAAGCAACAGAAAAACTGAACATTGTTGGTGCCGGACTGAGGAATAACAATATTTGCCCTTTTTGTTTGAGTACCGATCGTGACCGTTTAATATTGCTCTACTTACGTGATTATTACCTTATTTCAAAAAAGAGTATTAATGTGCTCCATGTAAGCCCTGAACCTGCCTTGTACCGTGTTTTATCGCGCATAAAAAACCTGAATTATACCATTGGGACGAAGTATGCTGAAGGCACCTACTACCCCAAAGAAATCTCTTTTTTTGATTTACGAGAACTCCCCTACTCTAACGCCACGTTTGATTTGATTATCTGTAATCATGTACTGGAACATATTGAGGATGACAGATTAGCAATGAGCGAATTATACAGAGTACTGAAAAACAATGGCCAGGCAATACTACAAGTGCCAATATCTGAACAATTGCCAAAAACACTTGAAAATCCAGCAGTTATTTCGCCTGCTGACAGACATAAGATTTTTGGACAGTTTGACCATGTAAGGGTTTATGGAAGTGATTATATTACACGACTAGAAAGCATAGGGTTCAAAGTTGAAATAATCCCCTCCTCTGCTATTCAGAAGAAGCAAAATAAGATCAATTATGCACTAAACTCAAAAGAAAAGCTCTATATTGCACATAAAATGCTGTAACCAAATGATCAAAAAGATTTTTATTTTATTGCTGTTTATGGGCGTCTCTTTTAGCTTACTAGGAGTCTATAAACTATTCGCTTCATCCGAGATCTACGTCGATACAATAAGCAACAGAACGCTTTCATCAAAAACATACAATCTGGCAAAACAACTAGGAGAATTTTCCCCTAAGATAAGTAATCAAATTTTGGACACCATGCTTAAAAACAGGCTGGAGATAGATGATTTGACTAGCGTTCTTGCCTTAAAATTGATGGCCAATAACTACTCCAAACTGAATAATCCGGATAAGGCAGAGAAGCAACTCAAAACAGCCTTACGGATATGCGAGAAAATCAATTATACAAAGCCACAAATACCAATCCTTATTGACTTAGCCAAACTTCATCAAGGTATCCCTAATCTTCAAAAGTCATTTTTATATCTACAAACCGCTCAAAAAATAAACAACGAATTAAAAGACACTTCGTTGAAAATCAACATCCTTCAAAATCTAGCTTATAGCTACAGTATTCAAAAAAATAACCACAACGCATTTATACTACTCGATTCGGCCTTAATCCTTTCCCTACTTACTGAAAACAATAATCTTATTGTTAAATCTAATCTTGAAATTGGCAGATTATATCAGAATTTAGGGGATACTGTAAACAGTAAAAAATACCTGATGGCAGCACTTAAAGTTCCTGCCGATTCAATCTCTTTAGAAACAAAAATTACCATAATGAACTCACTGGCTGATCATTATGCATTATTTGGAAATTATGAGCAAGCCTACCATTATTTAAGCGCTGCAGATAGTATTCAAAAAGCAAACCTTACATTAGATGCCCTTGCAACCAATGAATATCTGAATCAATTAGATTCTATACCAACATCAAAACAAGGGTCGGGCAGTTTAAGCCTACTACTAATTACATTTGCATTATTATTCGGCGTTATAGGGGTTTTTTGGCTAATCTTACGAATAAAAAAAAACAATGCTAATTTACTTGCAAAAATAACGTCCTACGACTTAAAAACAACAGAATTATCAGCCAAAAACTTAGATTTTGAAGCTGCCTTCGAGAAAGAAAAGAAAAAATCTCTACTAAAGCAACACGATGATTTAACTCTTATTAGTGAAACACTGCCTAAACTATCAGAATCTTTGGAATTAAGTTCTCAGGCTAACTATTTAAAAGATGTTTTTCTGGCAAAACTAAGCCATGAAGTTAGAAGCCCTTTAACCACCATTTTAGGATTCTCATCACTGCTTGAAACCGAGTTAGCCATGATGGAAAAACCTGATCTTTATGAATATGCTTCCTCAATAACACAAAGCGGACAAAGCTTAACTGATCTTTTAGACAATATTTTTGATTTAAGTCTCATCAATTCAAACCGTCTGCAACTAAACATTGCCCCTTTTGATGTGGAAAAAGCCATTGCAGATATAATTTCTAAATATACAACCGATGCTACACAAAAAGGCATACGCATAATAACAAACGCTGAAAAGCAGGCTTCAATTTCTTCGGATCAGGGATTATTAAAAAGGGTTCTTGCTATGTTAGTGGATAATGCTGTTAGGTTTACTGAAAAAGGATTTGTGAAAATTACAACAGAAAACCTTACAGAAAATAAAAGTATCGCTATCTCTATCAAGGACACTGGCGTCGGAATTGATCAGGTTTACATGAAAGATATTTTTGAACCCTACCGTAAAGAGAAGCTAGGTTATTCAACACGTTATCAAGGATCAGGCTTAAGTTTACCATTAGCTTTTAAAATGATTGGGCTGCTAAACGGGTCCATTAACATCGAATCTGAAAAAGGAGTTGGGACTACCATTTCAATTATCATTCCCGATTTAACTGCACCTTAATAAACTAAATCAAGTGGTCGTTACCTAGATCAGAATGAATCAAAAATTTCCAAAATGGGAAAATTTTGACCTTATTTTTAAGGTGATGAGAACGTAAGTAATTTGTAAACAACCTCACATAATATATGGTATAATTTTTGATTTGGATAAAAGTTTATCAATAAAATTGCATACGAACTCATGTTTCTGAAAATACTCGTCATCGAAGACAATCTTATCAATCAGAGACTAGCCGCTACCCTTTTCAAACGGCTAGGGCATGACGTAGATGTGGCATTAAACGGACTTCTTGGATTAGAACTTTTCAAAAAGAAAAAATACGACCTTATTTTAATGGATCTTCAAATGCCAGTAATGACTGGCTTGGAGGCTGCTCAAGCCATCAGGGAACATGAGAATAAAACGAAAGAAGAAAAACGCACGGTTATTATTGCTGTTACTACATTTAACCATCACGAGGATAGAGAAAGATGTATTGAGTCTGGTATGAATGACCACATAAGCAAGCCTTACAAACCAGCCGATATTCTTAGACTAATATCTCAGCATATTCCAGATTTTCATTTTGCACACTTTAGTTAAAAAGTGATTTGCTTTTAATAATTATTTGTTTTTGCTTAATTTTTTATCCGACGCTTTTGCTCAGCACGCTCCTGCCGCTCACGCTTTACCACCTCCAACGGCCTGATTTTAATGAAATAGACGGTATAATCGAGTGTGGTATAACCCGATACGCCATCATAACCATTTTCTCCAACCCCAATAGGAGAAGGGATTATGAGCCGCGAAATCTCTCCCTCTCGCATCAATCCGAGTCCTTCCATAAACCCTGGATTATCAAATTTTTTTCCAAATTCAATATCAAATGCCAGTTTACCAAAATTAGAAAACATTGTATCACCCATTAGTTTCCTAACTTCAATATACACCTGACACATGTCGCCACTATCAGGAAGGTTTCCATTACCAGATTTCTCTAAGACTTTGATCAATCCTGAGGGAAGAATATCATAATCAGACTCTAATGTAGCCAAAAAATTATCTATAGCAACCATTTCTTCGGCAAGTTTTTCGTCTTTTCTCACTTGAGTCAAGCTATCATACGTTATTCTGTCATAAAAATCGAGAAGCTTAACATGGTAATAAAAATCTTCGCCAGTAGTAACAAAAGGAGGTATGCGAGACAATCCAGCTGAAACAATAAAAAATGAATCAGCAACCACAGTAATTGTTACTGAATCGCCTCTGCTCATAGTGGTAAGGCCGTCGTACAAATCTCCTGAAAATGCATTATCAATGATTGGAAATTCCATCGGGACAATAAGCGAACTACTATTAAACAAAACAGTGTCTTTCAGTCCGTACGAGAGGTTAACCCTAACAATATCATCTACCTGAGGTTGAGATTCAAGCTGATATTGTTCATGAAATTTTATTTTAAGATCACTCTGATGCCTTTGCTGGCATCCTCCGATGAACATAAAAAAAGCGATTGCAATAACAGATGTTATTGCAATCGCTATATTATTTAGTCGAAAAAATCTATTCAACATCAATCAACTCTACTTCAAAAAGCAAGGTCGCAGAAGGAGGAATAGTTCCTCGTCCACCGGGGCCGTAAGCCAAATCTGATGGAATAATCATTACAGCTTTTTCGCCAACTTTCATCATGCCAATACCTTCGTCCCAGCCTTTAATTACCTGACCAGTTCCTAAGGTAAATTCAATTGGCTCACCTCTTTCTACAGAACTATCAAAAACTTCTCCATTAAGAAATTTACCAGTATAGTGAACTTTCACTTTTTTTCCACTTTCGGCATTTTTCCCTTTACCCTTTTTCTGTTGAATGTAATACATTCCTGAAGTTGTTGGGGTTGCTTTTGGATAATTAGCAGCCATATATGCATCTCTTTCAATCGTTTCAAGTTCCGCAGCTGCCTGCATTTCTGCTTCCCTCTCCATTTGAATCTCTTCCTCGGTTTGAATGTTATTCAGTTTCAAGTTAAAGTATATAAACTCAACTGAATCTACTTCTGGAGGTACGGCAGGCATTCTGAAAAGTTTTAGAAAAACTGAATCTGCGTCACACATAATAGTAATACTATCACCTTTTTTCATCATATAAAGTGCATCGTAAACATCACCATTAAAAGTTGGCTTAAGCATGGGCAATTTCATAGGATAGCCTAACTTTTGACTATCAAACATAACTGTATCACCATCGGTATACGACATGGCTATGTCAACAAAATCGCCCTCTTGAGGTGTGGCTTCACCACTTCCGTGGGTATGGTACTGATATACAAGTCCTTTTTCATTTTTCTCAAAACCGTCAGGTAAGTTACCACCCTGTTTACAAGATGTTAACGAAAAAGACAACGAAAGGAGGAACAGACCTCCGATGAATAAACTTCTCTTCATTTTAATCATTTTTTCTAAGTTTGATAAATTCAATTTCATAAATTACAGTAGCTCTTGCAGGTATTTTAACCTGATCGCCAAGCAGTCCAAAAGCAAGGTGCGAAGGTAATATAATTACCGCTTGGTCGCCATGATTTAATTGTAAAATTGCTTCTTCCAGTCCACTGGCTACACCCCCTTTGCCAACAATAAATTGCATTGGCTCGCTCTCGGCGGAGGAATAAACAACATCGCCAGTAATCAATCGTGTTGTATAATTGAGCGTTACCTGATCGCCACGAAGCGGTTTTGGACCATCTCCTTTAGAGATGACTGCATAACGTAACCCTGATCCTGTGGCAATTGTATTAAGCTTATGTCGTCTGATGTAGTTCTCAATTTCTACATCTTCGGTTTTGGTTAAATAACGATTTGCCACCACCAATGACTCTTTGGATGAAATTTTTTCCTTTTGAACGTCTGCATTCGTATGATTTTTTTGCTCACAAGAAGCAAACCACAAAAACACAAGCATCAAGGCGATAAATTGTGCAATCTGTTTCATTTCAGCTTAATAGCTTAGTTCAAAATCAAGTTCATTTTGATAATCCGGCAAGATTTTTCTAAACTCCTCGATCAATTCTTCAATAGTGCCTGTTACATTTCCTCCTGCAGCATTTCGATGTCCTCCACCATTAAAATGCTTACGAGCCAGATCGTTAACAGAGAAATCGCCTTTTGAGCGCAATGAAAGTCGGATTTTGTTGTCCTTTTCGGTAATGAGGATGCTCAAATTAATTTTTTTCATCATTAGAGGAAAATTCACCATGCCTTCGGTATCGCCAACGGCATATTTGTGTTTATTTAAATCTTCTTTCGTCAGATGTATCAAAGCTGTATGATAATCAGCCCATACAGTCATTCTGTTGCTTATGGCAAAACCCAATAACCGCAATCTGTTCTCCGAAAAAGTGTCATAAATAAGCTTGTGAATTTTTGCAGCATCAACCCCTAAGCGTAACAAATGGGCAGTAATTTCATAAGTTTCCGGACGATTACAGGAGAAACTAAATGATCCAGTATCTGTTATAATACAGGTATACAGCGCATCAGCAGCTTTTCTATCCAACAATTCTATATCTCCGAGATCCGAAACAAACTTATAAACCAACTCTCCAGTACAACTATAATTAACATGACTAAAACAATA